>USAD01000112.1 GCA_900552415.1 uncultured Parabacteroides sp. | reverse complement strand
CATGGCTACGAAAAGGCCGAGGAGCGACCGGATATTTTCCATGGCACGCCGCCCTTCTATGTGGAAACGGGGGCGAAGCGGAAGAATTCCTCCCTGCCGTCCTTCGGCAAGGCTGCGGCCATGACGCTGGTGGACATGGCGCAGGAAAATGATAAGATCGTGACGGTGACGGCGGCTATGCCCTCCGGCACGGGCTTGAGCCGCTTTCAGGTTGGCCCGGTTCTTGGCGAGGCCGACAAGAGGTTGAGTCAATCCGCCGATGACATTCCACGCGCCACTCTTCAGCAGGTTTGATACCTCATTGCTCTCGAAGCCCAGATCGCCCGTCAGGGTTATCTTAGGGAACATATTGGCCTTAGCCATGCCGACCCGGGCGTTGGCCGCCTGAAGGGTCAGCTCCGCCTGGCGCATGTCGGGACGTCGCTCGAGCAGGGTCGAGGGCAGTCCGACCGGCAATGTCTCGGGCAAATGCTGGTTGCCCAGGTCCGCACCACGAGGAATCTCGCCTGTATATTCACCCAACAGCATGGAGAGGTCGCTTTCCTTGATCTTGATCTGTCGCTCAAGGTTCGGGATTAGGGTCTCCGTGCGGGCCATTTCCACCTGTGCCTGGTTGTAGGCGGTCTCGGGTGTCAATCCACCCTCGTAACGTAGCTTGGCGAGGCGAACGCCCTCACGCCGGGCGGTCAGGGTCTGTTGCACGATCGAGAGCTCGCGGTCGAGGGCACGCAACTGATAATAGTTGGTAGCCACTTCGGCGACGATGGTCATTTGGAGGGCACGGACATTCTCTATTGAGGCGAAATACTCGGCGATAGCCGCCTCGTTGGCCCAGCGCAAGCGGCCCCAAAGGTCGAGCTCCCACGAGTAGACGAGCTTGGCGCCATGCTCAGGGTCTGGCTTGGGGTTATTGCCACCATAATTCAGTTGCTCTTTCCCGAAGTAGACATTCGCCTTGACATCGGGGAAGAGATCCGCGAAAGAGATCCGTCGGGCGGCCATCATCTCCTTGAGGCGTGCCGCGGCAATATTCACGTCTTTATTGTTCTCGAGCGCCTTATGGATTAATTGGCGCAGCGTCTCGTCCTCATAGAGGCTTTCCCAGGGGATGTCGGCTACCGACGAGCTGTCGCCTTCGGTTGTCGCCTCGATCCGGTCGGGCAGGTTCAGCTCGGGGCGTGCGTAGCGTTTGCCTACCTTACAGGAGGCGAGCAGGCAGAGCGCCGCCGAGATGATCGCGATATGTTGAATAAGATGTCTGTTCATGATCTTGAGTTTTTACGATCCATTAAACGTTGTTTGACTTTCGAGAGGATCTGGTCGCGTTTTTCGCCCAGCTTTTCCTTCTGTTCCTCCAGTTTTACCTCGATGGTTTCGGGAATGCGGGCTTTATCTTTGATCTTATATGTAAGGACAAAGAAGAATGGTACCATGACGATGCCCACCGTAGTGGCCACCAGCATTCCGAAAAAGACACCTGTGCCGATGCTGTGCCGTGAGGCCGATCCTGGGCCCGAAGCCAAGACCAAGGGCAACATGCCCAAGATAAATGCTAATGAGGTCATCAAGATGGGACGGAAACGCAACTGGGCCGCATGGATGGCCGCTCTTACGACATCGACGCCACGATCAACTTGCGCCTTGGCGAACTCCACGATCAGGATGGCATTCTTCGCCGCTAGACCAATTAAGGTCACCATACCGATCTGGAAATAAATGTCATTCTCCAGTCCTGTGCCCCAAATGCCCAGATAAGCCCCTAATGCGGCGATCGGCAAGGAGAGCAACACGGCGATCGGGACGATCCAGCTCTCGTATTGCGCCGCCAGGAAGAGGAAGACGAAGAGGAAGACGAGGGCCAGGACAAATCCCGTCTGTCCGCCCGCTTGTTTCTCCTGATAGGAAAGTCCGCTCCACTCTAATCCGATGTTGTCCGGTAAATGTTCGGCGACGATACGTTCCATGGCCGCCATAGCGTCGCCTGTACTGTAGCCATGTGCGGCCACGGCATCGATGGAGGCGGTCGAGAACATGTTGAATCGTTTGATCGTACCTGGTCCGGTCGTGTATTCCACTTCACCCAAGGCCGTTAGCGGCACCATAGCGCCATTTTGCGCCCGCACGAAAAAGAGGTCAAGATTGTCTTTGCTTCCCCGATAGGAGGCATCGGCTTGAATATAGACACGATAGACTCGATTGAACATATTGAAGTCGTTCACGTAGACCGATCCGAGATAGGCTTTCATGGTCGAAAAGATATTCGCCAAGGGGATGCCCAGGAATTTGGCCTCGTCGCGGTTTACATTAAAATAGAGTTGGGGAATCTCGCTCTGCAAAGCGGAGGAGACACTTTCCAGCTCAGGCGCTTGCGAGGCATAATAGAGGAACGTATCGTTGGCCGCGATCAGGTTTTCCCACGTCGCGTCGCCTCGCGCTTGAAGCTGCATCTCCAAGCCACCGCTCTCGCCCAAGCCAGGGATCACCGGTGGACGGGTGACGTATGCTTTCGCCTCGGGATAATAGTAGAATTCGTCGCGGGCATCGTTCATGACTTCTTCCACGCTCATGCCTGCCCCTTTGCGCTCTTCCCAAGGTTTCAGGATGACGGTCAGCCGGGCACGACTTTGGTTGGTGCCAACGCGTGCGCTGGTGCCGGTCTGGTTCTGGACATAAGCGATAGCCGGATGCTGGATTAGGTAGTCGATCGCCCGGTTTGTGACGTTACGTGTTCGCTCCAAAGTGGTTCCTTCGGGCATCTCAATCTCAACGTAGAAGAAGCCTTGGTCTTCTTCTGGGATAAAGCTTGTAGGTAGGGCCTTGTTTAAGACAAAGATGAACACCAGCACCATTCCGAAGCCCGCCAAGAGTCGACGAGGGTGCGCGAAAGCCCGTTTTAATATTCCCGTATATTTTAAGTTGCCTTTCGCCAACCAATAATTGATCCAACGGAAGACAATATTTTTCTTCTTGTGGGATGGTTTCAGCAAAATCGCGCACATTGCCGGACTTAAGGTCAGTGCCACGACTGCCGAGAGCATCACGGATACGGCGATCGTGATGGAGAACTGCCTGTAGAGTAATCCGGTGATTCCCCCCAAGAAACTGACCGGTACGAAGACGGCTGTCAGGACCATAGAGGTCGCGATTAAGGCACCCGCCAATTCTTTCATCGCTTTATGGGTAGCCTCTCGGGGTGGCAAATGTTCCTCGTGCATGATGCGTTCTACGTTTTCCACTACAACGATAGCATCATCCACGACGATACCGATCGCTAAGATCAAGCCCAGCAAAGTCAGCATGTTCAGCGAGAATCCCATGACCAGCATGAACCCGAACGTACCGATTAAGGAAATGGGGACGGCTATGGTTGGAATCAAGGCTGCCCGCCAGTTCTGCAAAGAGAGGAAGACGACGAGGATGACCAGGAAAAGAGCCTCAAACAGAGTCTTATAGACTTCATGTACCGATTGGGCGATGTATTCCGTTTGGTCGAAGGGGAAGTTGTACTCCATACCTTCCGGGAAGTTTTTGCTGAGCTCTGCGACAGCTTCCTTGACGCGGGTCGCTACCTCGAGCGCATTGGCGCCAGGCAACATATAGATACCCAAAATCGCGGCATTCTTTCCGTTGATGCAACTTTCCGTTTTGTAGGAAGCGGCGTCCAATGAAACTCGGGCTACGTCTTTCATGCGGACAATAGAACCGTCGGTATTGGCCCGGATCACGATATTCTCGAACTCTTCGGCGCTCGATAAACGGCCTGGTGCGGTGATTGGAAGATTCACGTCGACATCACTGATGGGTTGTCGGCCCAATTCGCCAGCCGTTGACTCACGGTTCTGGTCGCGCAGGGCATTTTGTAAGTCTTGTACCGTCAGGCCCATATTCGCCAAGCGGTCGGGATAAACCCAGATTTGCATGCCATAGTAACGGCTACCGATATTGGTCACACGGCCGATGCCAGGGATACGGCGCAACACGTCTAGCACGTTGATGGTCGCGAAGTTACTTAGATAGATCTCGTCGAATTTCGGATCGTCTGACATCAGCGTGAGAGACATCAACTGACTGGGTGATTGTTTTTCAACCGAGATACCTTCTTGGATGACCTCGGCCGGTAGGCGACTCTCCGCCAGTTTTACCCGATTCTGGATCTCGACAGCGGCAAGGTCCGGATCAGACGTGACATCGAATGTCACGTTGATGGTCAAGTTGCCGGAGTTTGAGCAACTGCTTTGCATGTAGATCATGCCGGGCGTGCCGTTTAACTCTTGTTCAATAGGAGTCGCTACCGCTTGTGAGACAGTCAATGCGTTGGCACCAGGGTAGGACGCGCTTACCCGTACGACAGGAGGCGTAATTTGTGGGTATTGGTCGATCGGTAATGAGACGAGGCCAATGATACCCACGATGACAATCAGGACCGAAAGGACGGTCGAGAAGACGGGGCGGTCAATGAAAAATCCGGGTGTCATGCTTCTTCCTCCTCTCTTAATGCTTGGATAGCCTTATCGTCATTCGATTGGATCGCATGGACGCTAACACCTGGGGTCAATTTGTGGTAGCCTTCGATCACGACCTGCTCGTTTTCGCCCAAACCTCGTTCGATCACCACCTTGTTACCCACTTCCGGGCCAAGTTGGACAAATCGTTTCTCGGCCACGCCATCCCGACGGATGATGTAGATGAAAGCGCCACCCTTCTCGATAGAGAGGGCCTTGCGGGGAACGACAATTGAGCGCTCGCGAACATCAAGCAATAATTTCACTTTCGTATATTGTCCTGGCAATAATTTCAAATTAGGGTTGGGCAACTCCGCGCGTACCGTAAAGGTTCCCGTCTTGGGATCCACGGATGGGTCGGCAAAGTCGACGATACCCTTGATGGGATATTCCGTATCATCAGCCAGGGTGACGGTAACGGTCGGTTGCCATGAGCGGCTGGAGTCGCGCTCGCCGAAACGGACGTTACGACGCTCGGCACGCAGGTAGTCGAGTGCGGTCATATTGAAGTCGACCTGTACTGTATCGCTCTTCACGACTTCGGCCAGTTTTGAGTTGACACCAGGTCCTACCAATGCGCCAATATCTACGAAACGTTCACTGATCTTTCCGGAAAGGGGTGATGTGACGATCGTGTAGCTCAGTTCCATCTCGGCCTCGTCGAGGTCTGCCTTGTTCATGGCGATATCCGCCTCGGCGTCCTCAAGAGCGGCGATAGCGTTATCCAGGTCCAATTGGCTGGCGGCGTGTTGCTCATAAAGAGGAGTCAGACGCTCCACGTCACGTTTCGCCTTGGCGGCTTGGGCCTGACTCTTTTTCAGGCGTGCTTTTGCCTTTTCGACACGTGCTTTATATTGGGCGGAGTTGATGATAAACAGGGGCTCGTTCTGCTTGACCTGTTTTCCCTCCTCGAACAGCATCTTTTCCAGGAATCCCTCTACACGGGCGTGGATCTCGACAAAACTGGAGGCGCGGATACTTCCGACATACTCGCCAAAGATTTTGACATCCTCCTTTGAAGGTTTCTCTACAATCACGATGGGGAGTTTCGGCTCTTCTTTACGGTTACATCCCGCCAGGATGAACAGAAAAGCCAACAAGACGATTTGCGCTTTAACCATACTCTTGCTAAACATTCTTTTCTATATAAATTACTAATGCTACATTTAACCCTCACTTTCAAGAAATAATTGTTCCATCCCGTTTATTCCGCCTCAAAATTAACTCACATTCACCATAAATGGCTAGAGGAACCCTAAAATTAACTTTTTCTTTGGAATAATCCAAGCGTGACCGTGGAATAAATCCACAGTATCGGGGTGGAAAATCCCCACATATTTACACGCTTTCCCCAAAAGTGGAGGTAAAAAACACGGACGGCACGAAATGCGCGGTAAGGGATGATTGAACCTTCCCATGCGTGTCTCGTGTCGTCCGTGTATCAGATTAAAATTTAGTTGCCTCATTCAGTCGCCAAAGCTTTCCATAAAGGATCATTGGGAACTGGGGCGACAATGGTAATCTCCTGTTTTGAGACCGGGTGCGTAAAAGCGGCGCTCCGGGCATGAAGGCTGATGCCCCCATCTTTGTTGGATCGTTCGAAACCATATTTCAGGTCTCCCTTAATAGGACATCCCATCTTGGCCAACTGGCAACGGATTTGATGGTGTCTTCCCGTTTTCGGGTCGATCTCGAGCAGGAAATAGTTTTCAGATCGGGCGATCAACTTATAGTGCAGGATCGCCTTTTTGGAATTGGGCTGTTCCGTATCGTATGCGTAACTTTTGTTTTGCTTCTCATTGCGAACCAGCCAGTGGGTCAATTCGCCCTCCGGTTGCGAAGGACAACGTTTGACGATGGCCCAATAGGTTTTCTTGATGGCGCCGGTCCTGAACATGTCGTTCAGGCGAGCCAAAGCCTTACTGGTCTTGGCGAAGAGGACGATGCCGCTGACGGGACGATCCAATCGGTGTGTAACGCCAACGAAAACATTGCCGGGCTTATTATACTTCTCCTTCAACCAGATTTTCAAGGATTCGGACAGGGGTTGGTCCCCTGTCTTATCTCCCTGTACG
The DNA here is from genome assembly GCA_900552415.1 of uncultured Parabacteroides sp. Classification (GTDB taxonomy): domain Bacteria; phylum Bacteroidota; class Bacteroidia; order Bacteroidales; family Tannerellaceae; genus Parabacteroides; species Parabacteroides intestinipullorum. The sequence continues at coordinate 1,985 of USAD01000112.1, read as the reverse complement.
ATCTCGCCGCAGCTTTTGTTGACTGCGATGAGGTGATTATCTTCGTAAATGACTTCCATATTACATGTTCATGCCGCCATCCACCTGGATCACTTGGCCGGAAACATATGACGACAAGTCTGAAGCCAGGAATGTCGCGACATTAGCGACATCTTCCGGCGTACCGCCACGGCGCAAAGGAATTTTCTTGCACCACTCCTGGCGAACCTCCTCAGAGAGTTGAGCGGTCATGTCGGTGATGATGAAGCCCGGTGCGATCGCGTTGGCACGGATACCTCTTGAACCCAACTCCTGAGCGATTGATTTAGCCAAGCCGATCATACCAGCTTTAGAAGCGGAGTAGTTAGCTTGTCCAGCGTTACCGTGTACGCCAACGACAGATGCCATATTGATGATGTTACCAGAACGTTGCTTCATCATGATCGGAGTGCAGGCATGGATGAAGTTGAATGCGGATTTCAGGTTGACGTTCAATACGGCATCCCATTGTCCCTCGCTCATGCGCATCATCAAGCCGTCTTTAGTGATGCCGGCATTGTTAACAAGGATATCCACCCGTCCGAAATCTTTGACGATCTCGGCGACAACGTTGTGTGTCTCCTCAAAATTAGCGGCATTAGAGGCATAACCTTTAGCCTTGACACCCAGGGCTTCGATCTCTGCCTGTGTAGCCAGGCCCTTCTCGTCAATCACTAAGTCTGTGAAGGCGATGTTGGCGCCCTCTGCGGCGAACTTCAAGGCGATCGCCTTGCCAATACCACGAGCGGCACCCGTAATAATGGCTACCTTTCCATTTAATAATCCCATAATCTTGTTTAATATTTTAAGATGTTGTTTGTTAGTATTTGATTAAACATGCTCCAGCCGAGTAGCCTCCACCGAAGACCGTGATACAGATCAGGTCTCCCTTCTTGAAGCGGGCGTCGTTTTGCGCGTAAACCAAGGCTGAGCTGACGGAGCCGGTATTGCCCAATTCCTCGATATTATGCAGGAATTTCTCCTCCGGCAAGTTCAGCTGTTTGCTGATGTTCATCATGATGCGCAAATTGGCTTGGTGGCCGATGAAATAACTCAGGTCGTTGATGGAGTAACCATTCTTTTCCAAAAGATGGATCGCGTTTTTCGGCATGTAGGTGCAGGCCTGAACGAAGACGTCACGTCCTTCCGGCATGTCGATACCGCCATCCCTCGGGCGCAGGTGTACGCCATCAGGACCTTTTCCAACGCATGCGAGAGCCTGGGTCATGATCTCCACGATCTCAGCGTCATGATCTGTTACTCGTTCTTTAGAGATGAAGTAGGCCGCGGCAGCGTCACCCCACAAATGGCCCGCTTTCGGGTCTGTCTCGTTCCAGTAGGCAGAGTTCTTGTCTGCCGAGATAATCAGGGCCTTGGTCGCCTTGCCCATCGCGAAATAACCTTCAACAACCTCCAGGGCATTGACGAATGAGGAGCAGGCAGATGACAGGTACAGCGCTTTCGCTTCCTGGATCTGGAACTCCCGTTGCGCCACATGGGCAGCGGTCGCTACGGTATCGTACGGGGAATAAGACGCGGCGACGATCAAGTCTATTTCCTTGATGTCGTATGGCAACTTGGGTAACGCATTTCGTATCGCTTCCAAACCCATCGTGTTGATATTCTCATCCGGTCTAGCCTTTGAACGGGTTTTAATACCTGTTCTTTGCTCGATCCATTCGCTTGTCAGCCCGTTTAATTCAAAAAAATGTTGGTTAGGCACCCGCTCTTCGGGTACGTAAAATCCTGTTGCGTTAATATACATTCTCAGGTCGCTTTATTTTAATTCCGTTAAAAATTAAATTCATCACGTTGTCACGTCGTTTGAGCCTCTGGGCGATATTATCACCCATGACGCCCCGGATATAGGGAACTTCCAATCCTTTGAGGGCATAATGCAAGACTGAGGCGGTAATGCTTGTGTCCGGCACCAGGAAAACGCCCTCCTTCACGCCATCGTCTAATAT
>USAD01000111.1 GCA_900552415.1 uncultured Parabacteroides sp. | reverse complement strand
CATCTTCCTGCCTTTGAGGAATCGGATGAAGATACATTAATCGTAGATGAACAGGCAAGCACGTCTCTCCGCTCGATATTGACTTTCAATGAAGGTTATACGGCCACTCCTTTATTGTTTTACGTCAATGTCGCCCTTTTCGTGGCAATGGTCATAAGCGGAGTAAGCCTGATGACTCCAACAGGTTTTTCTATCCTGGAATGGGGAGCGAATTTTGGTCCATTAACGCTCACGGGCGACTGGTGGAGAACCATCACTTGCAACTTCATCCACATAGGCTTGATCCATATCGTGATGAACATGTACGCTTTACTTTATATCGGAGGTTATCTGGAACAGCTCATTGGCAAAAGAAGATTGCTTGTCTCTTATCTCTTGACCGGATTATTCGCTGCCTTATCCAGCCTCATGATTCATCCTGAAACCATAAGCGCCGGAGCTTCCGGCTCTATATTCGGACTATATGGAATTTTTCTGGCATTTTTGATTTTCCATCAACGAATAGAAAAAGGACAACGTAAATCCCTATTATATAGTATAGGCTTCTTCGTCATTTACAACCTCATGATCGGAGCAAGAGAAGAAGGAATCGACAATGCCGCTCATGTGGGCGGCTTGGTGTCGGGCCTCTTATTGGGTGGCGTCTATTTGTCAATAGAACGTTATGCCTCCAAACTAAATCCTAAAGTGATCTCGTATATCGCGGAAGGCGTATTCGCGCTGATATTCGTTTTTCTTCTCGCCGGACAAACATCAAACCTGCCATCAGATTACACTGAAATCAGGAATTTGTGGGATGAAGGAACACTTGAGGAATATGTCCAAGAAGCGATTGCGGAAGAGGATGTTCCTGAAGAAAACACATCCAATTTAATCGGTAACGATAAGAGCCTGGGAAATGGCATGAGAGAATATGTCAATGAGGCCTATGGATTCAGCTGTGTATATCCTGAAAGATGGACCGCGAATGGCAGGCCTGAAGAAGGGCAGATCTTACAGCTTAATGGCAATAGTGACAACGGCATTACGGTTAATTACATAAAAGTCTCCTCTACGGAGGAGATAGACCAGATTCGTGAGCTGTTGCTCAAGGCCATGGATGGACATGAGCCGGAGAATATAACCATCAACGGGCAGCGTATCGAGACAATCTCCGCCACAATGGATTACCCCAGAATGGACGGAGGAAGTATCCTTGTCAACCAAAGTGTTGTCTTTCACCTGGACAAACAGGCCTTAAAGGGTTATATCATTGTCGTAATAACGACTGAGGCAAGTTATGAATCGGAGGCCCAAGCTGTAATAGAGTCCATCAGGATTGAGCCCTAATCTCATATAAACTCAAAGAAACATGAACCATATCGCACGTTCATGTTTTTTTGTCGACATATCCTGAACGATCGTTCAGCACCGGGTTTAGGTTCGATTCCCAAGCGTGAAAAAGAAATTATCACAATTAATAAAACAATACAATCATGGAAAAATCTAATGACAACAAGATGAACAGGGAAAAGCATTTTCCAAGTCACTTCGGTGAAGTTTATGACGCGATGCCAGAAAAGTTTGAGAAAAGGACGAATAAGACAAAGCCATTAATCTACTGGGGATTGACATCAGCATGTATTTTATTGGTTATTTTCCCGGGATGGTTGCCGTTTTTACCCGCCTGGCTTATACGAGCCGCCGGGATTCTCGCTGGAATTTACTGCGCCCTCTCGGCGTTATCCTCCGATCTCGTGATTTATAACAAGCAAAGCGGTGGCGAGGTGAAAAAATACAAGACAAAGAAATTCATTAGCGCAGAAACAGACAAAGAGGCAATTATCGCCGCTTTCAACCAACACGATTTTGAGTATCTGTGCGGCCTGCCAAGCGGCAACGACCAACCAGTCCAACTACAAGTAGAAAAAGACGAGACAGGCCGTGAGTTCTATTGCATCCTGATAACTTACACACCAGGCTATAAAATCATCGGGTTAGCGGACCCGGTCATCCTTTCTGGCGAGGAATATGAGAAGAATGAGGCCTTTATCAGGCGCATGTGTGATAATGACGCAGAATAACAGATATGACTTGTCCTGAGATATATCATTTGTACCTGGAGCGGAAAACCAAACAGGAAATTCACCAGGCTTATCGTGAGGTAAACATCACGGATCACGACGAGACGAACGAAGGCTTCACGCCCCTACATTTAGCATGTCGTTTCGCCGACCTTGGTGCCATATTACTCCTTCTGGAAAGAGGAGCTGACGTAAACGCTAAGGATAATCGTGGGGAAACCCCAATATGTACGCTCGGAAGATGCAGACTGGAAAACGCGGACGAGGACGAGCTGAAAGAAGCGGCCAAGAGATTAATTGCCGCCGGAGCTAAAATACACCGATCCGGGCAAGAGACCACCGCATTGATCGAAGCTGTCATGAACAGGCATTTTGCCATGGCTGAAGCTATCATAAGCTCCGGAGTAAAGATCAATTCTGCCAATAAAAACGGGGAGAATGTTCTCCATATGGCCTGTCAAGAGGCGTGGTTTATCTCGCTTGACCGTGAGAAAAGCGCTAATCGCCTGAAAAGGATGAGAGACGAGGGCTGGCATCCGGATATAAAGATAACCGAAGCCGAAAATGAACTGGCCCGGTTTCAAGAGCAGGAAACAGAGGTCTTCCGTCTCGTGAAAAGCGTTCTCGCGAACGGAACGATAGATCCAGAGGAGAAATCCGATGCCGGCAAACGGCCAGTCGACATCGCTATGGAACGTGGTATCACGACGATCAGCGCATTGCTCACGGGAAATGATCCAGAACATGATGAGCTCGCCGCCCTATCCGGTGGTATGGATGTTTTTCAGGCTTTGATCTATAAGAACAAGACAGCCCTTGAAGCCATCCTGCGTATGGACACGGACTTACAAAGGGTTTATGAGGAGGATCAGATAACCTCTTTCAAGGGGAAATCGCCACTCGCCTGGGCCCTGATGGGTTCTGATTTCTTGTCAGCGGAAATGATCCTGAAGGCCGGAGCGGATCCCAACTGGCGAATGCCGGATGAGAAAAATGCCTTCGCCGTCTGGGCGAGTCACAACGATGCCTCCTCGTCAGATGATGAACAATATCTTCAAATCCTGACACTGATGTTGAGCAGAGGTTGGAATCCGGAATTATCATTGGACAACAGGGGCAACACCGCCCTAGCCATCGCCTGTCTGCGAGCAGGATATGGTCCTTGTAACACGGCAATCCGTTTTCTTCTTGACCATGGCGCCAATCCGAACGCGACCAACAACTGCGGACAAACCCCGTTGATGTTGCTTTGCGGTGGCAATTATTGGGATGGTTACATACCACGCATAGCGGCGCTTCCACGCTCTTACCCTTATGGTTGGAAACAATGTGGCCCCGAAGAGATAGCGGCATTCGAGTTGCTCTTGGAAGCTGGAGCGTCGATCGCCAACAAGGATAATTGGGGAAACACGATCCTGCATTATTTGGCCGCCAGCAGCAAGAGAAGAGAGCTCCATCAAATGACGGAAATCCTGGAGGAATTCGGGCTACCGGATATTCAGGCGGTAAACAATGAGGGTCTAAGCGCCCTGGATGTCGCCACAGCCTACAAGAATGATGATATGATTAAATTCTTGCTTCAAAACATTTAGCATATGGACAACAGCATAACTTTTCTCAACGCCTGCCGTAATGGGCAGAAAGCGATCGTACAGATATTCCTCCGAAAAGGAGGATTCGACATTAACAGGCGTGACGCGGGCGGCAACTCTTCCCTGCATTATGCTTGTGCCAAAGGCCATAGGGACATCGCGTCACTACTGACAGAGAACGGAGCGGATACCAATTTGCCGAACAATGTTTCCGAGACACCGCTTCATCTCGCCGCGGCACAAGGCAATAAGGAGATTTTGGACAACCTACTCCGGCATGGCGCCCAAATCAACGTGACGGACAAGGAAGGACGAACGCCCCTGTTGCGTGCCCTGGGCAACAAGCGCACGGATGCCGCCCTGTTCCTCTTGAGCCAAGGAGCTGACGCCGAACAGACCGATGCCGAAGGCCATAAGGCTATCGATTATGCCACGGCCTATGGACTAAGAGAAATAATGACCCGTCTCCCGATGGCTAACACGAGCGACTCGGCTGGCAATACCCCATTACACCAAGCCGTCTATAACGATCAAGGCGAGATTGTCCGGACATTACTCTCTGCCGGTAATATCTCCGTGAATGCCCTCAACGATAATGGAGAGACACCTCTCGCCATCGCCTGCTCAAGAGGCAACTTGCTGATTAGTGTCCTGCTCATCAAAGCCGGAGCCGACGTGAACAAGGCTCGTCTCGATGGAACAGCCCCCGCGCATCTAGCGGTCCTTTCCGGAAACATTCATCTGGGCAAGGCCCTGATCGATGCTAAAATGGATCCCAATACCCGGAATGGGAACGGTCGTACGGCACTGATTATCGCCGCACGTGAAGGAAATAATGAATATGTGAGACTGTTGACCGCATGTGGTGTCGACGTGAACATTACGGATAACCTTGGCCATTCCGCGCTCTATTACGCGTCGGAACGAGGATATAACGAGATCGTGGAAATCCTGCTTGAGGCTGGCGCGGAAGGTTAAAGTATAAAATACAAACAGAATCTATTACCAATAAAATCCAGAAGTATGTCAAAAGAAAAAATCAATCCTCAAAGTCCGGAGGAGATCGCCCAAGCGGCACAAGAAGCGGCTTTAAAAGCGGCAATGGAACAGGCACAAGCCATGTTTGGAGGAATCCCCGGATTCCAAATGCCCGATATGGGGAATATTCAAGAACAGATAAATGCCCAAATGAGAGCGGCCGTGCCTAACCTGAATGAGATACAGGCACAACAAGCGGCCATGGGAACACTTGGGGACATCGATCCGGAAACGGTAACTCAAGCCGCCCGGCAAAATATGTCATACGCCTCCCAAACCATGGCAGCGATGCTGAACGGAGCTTTCGACGACGGTCAGGGCGACGAACCTTCCATACCGGACGAATTGGCAGGCCTCTTGGACGAACTGGACGATTTCTCCGATTCGGATTGGGAGATCAGGCGCAAGGACGACCACGGCCTGACAGACGAACAGGCCCATCTGCTGGCCTTCGGCGCCCCTTTACTTGTCTATAACGCCGAGGAGGTAGATTCGATCGAGAGCCAGATCGACGCCGACGCGTTCAGGGAGCAGCTGAGAAGCTGGTGGAATATCACGGACAAAGCTTCTACCCTCGAGATCGCCGACTGGCTATTGAATGAGGGCCATCATGCGGACGCGGATGAAGCCTTCGCCGAGTTGCGGGAGCGAGGTCTGGAAAATATCACCGACGAGGAAAGGGATGACGAGGAGAGCAAAATGGGTGACGTATGCCTGATCGTCGAACATATGTTTGAGAATGAGTATTGCGCAAACCACGATCTGCCCACAACTGCTATCGCCTGGGATCTTGTCCGCTTGGTCAACCTGGCTCGTTGGGCGCGTCTTTGCGGCTACCTGAGCGAGAAAGAGATGTGGCAGATGGCAAGAGTTGCCGCGGATACCGCACGAAAGACATTCGGCTCGTGGAAAGAATATGGACTCAGCTTCGCTTTCGGCCGTGGTGTATGGCATGGTGATCCGGATGACTGCGACACCGCATACGAGATCATTTCCACCCTGCTAGAAAAAGAGGAATCGCCATGGAAACAGATTGAATGGTAAAGTATGGACTTCATTAAAAGACTAGCCAACAATCTACTGGGAACGCGGAAAGAGCATGCGGTAAATGGTCTGGGTATTTTTAGCTGCAAGGTTCTGGAATGCTGGAAAACCGATCATTATCTTTGGTGGTCGGAGATCCGGCTGCCCTTTTGTCCCGAGACAATGACCATCATGGCAAATGGAGACGCACGTTCTCCTTTCCAATCGCAGACAACTCGCATAAAACAGCTGCTGGAAAATTGGGGAACGGTACTCGATCGGGTAGATACCGTCCTCTCCGCACGTATCCGAGGTGAGAAGGAAATAGCCGCTTATGCCAATTGGAGAGAGAGATTCTATCCACAATCCATCTGGGCCTCCGACACGAACAACAAAGAGCTGGAAATATCTTTTGTCGATTCCGACCTGGAGTATAGCTTCCGTTTTACCTGGAGCGATGGGCTTGTCAGGAGTCTTGTCCTGGATAACGAAGAGGAAGACGATGCTGAAGAGCTAAAGGAATATCCGCAAAGGGAATACAAATTTTACCTTTTCGATTTCCTGTATTTTATCGGGGAATTGTGGAGCCGGAGCAACGGCCGGATGTCCGGTTTCTTACTTCTCTTCCTGTACAATATGCTCACGATCGCCCTGCCTGCCTACTTCTTGCTCGTGCGGATTCCCGGGATAGGTGACAATAGGGAAATACTGGTTTTCTACTGGGGATTCCAATTTCTCTTTCCACCCATATTCTCTTGGGCCCGTTATCAAAAAGGGAGGAAAGCTGCCCTGATGAGCCATTATCGCCACCCCAAAAAGATCGGCGCCGGACTTGCGGTCACCTTCCTCTTGATCCCGATCGCGTTATTCCTGATCGAGACATGGTTGATTAAGAGATTGCCTTGGCCCTAAAATCAACTTTAGACCAACGCAAAATTTCCATCGGAACGGATTGGAGTTTTCTTCGGAAAGGACTCCAGTCCGTCTCGAACAAAACTCCAGTCCGTTCCGAAGAAACTAAAGCATAAAAAAGCATCGCTATCAGAAAGGCACCTCATTCGTGGAGACCTGGCTCAGGAAATCCTCGCCACCGACGTTGGGTGGCAGCTCTCCCCCATTCATGCCCGATGAGAACTCGCGCACGGGAATGTCCTCCTCGATATTCATGAACTTCGCGAACTCGTTCTTGAAACGCAAGCGCACGTCGCCTGTCGCTCCGTTACGGTGCTTGGCGATGATGATCTCGGCCAAGCCAATCAACGAGTTGCCTCGCTCATCTTCCGTGATCTTATAATATTCCGGACGGTGAATGAAACAAACCATATCGGCATCCTGCTCGATCGCTCCCGACTCACGCAAGTCGGCCAACTGCGGGCGTTTTCCCTCGGCGCCCTGTCGCGACTCGACACCACGGTTCAACTGCGAAAGGGCGATGATCGGGATATTCAACTCCTTGGCCAATCCTTTCAGAGAGCGAGAGATGGTACTAACCTCCTGCTCACGGCTGCCGAAATTCATGCCACTCGCGTTCATCAACTGAAGGTAGTCGATAATGATGCAACGGATGCCATGCTCGCGCACCAGGCGACGGGCTTTTGTTCGCAACTCGAAGACGGAAAGGCTCGGCGTATCATCGATGTAGATTGGCGCGTCGTAAAGCTCCTTGATCTTGAAATCAAGCTGTTCCCACTCATAACTCTCCAGTCGTCCGCTCTTGATCTTCTCGCCCGGGATCTCGCAAACATTTACGATCAGACGGTTGACCAGCTGGACGTTGCTCATCTCAAGCGAGAAGAGCGCCACGGGGATCTTGAAGTTCACCGCCATGTTCTTGGCCATTGAGAGGACGAAGGCCGTCTTACCCATCGCCGGACGGGCGGCGATGATGATCAGGTCGGAATCCTGCCACCCGGAGGTGATCTTGTCGAGGCCGTCGAAACCGGTGCGAAGACCGCTCAAGCCCTCTTTCTGGTTGGCCGCCTTCTGCAACATCTCCATCGCGTCCCTGATGATGGGGTTGATCTGCGTCACGTCCTTCTTGACGTTCCGCTGCGAGATCTCGAACAGCTTGCCCTCGGCCTCCTGCATCAGGTCGTCCACGTCGATCGTCTCGTCGAACGCCTTGTCCTGTATCTGGGCCGTGAACGAGATCAGCTCGCGGGCCAGGTATTTCTGGGCGATGATCCGGGCGTGATACTCGATGTGGGCCGAGCTGGCCACCTTGCTCGTCAGCTGCGAGATATAAAACGGGCCGCCCACCTCGTCGAGCTCGCCCCGTTTCTTCAGCTGCTCGGTAACCGTCAGCATATCCACCGGCCGCTGGCTGATCGCCAGGTCGACAATCGCCGCGAAAATCTTCTCGTGCGCCTTCTCATAGAAACACTCCGGTTTCAGGATCTCACTCACGATCGAGTAAGCGTCCTTCTCGAGCATCAACGCGCCCAGGACCGCCTCCTCCAGCTCTTTCGCCTGGGGTTGCAACCGCCCCATATCCGCCACAATAACAGGTTTCTGTCGCCGTTTGCTTGTCGTTTTAGTTGTTCCTTCTGCCATAAATCATTATCAAAACACGGAGGACAAAGGTACAATCTTTTTCGGAAAAGAGGGGGAAGAGGCAATCCGTTTCGAGGAAGAGATGGGACGTATGGACAATTTATGAACAAGGGAATTTCCCGGCGGGCAGGCGCATATTCCCAAAAAAGGGTTATATTTGTGCCTAAAATAATTTACAAATTCTAATTCGTAACAAATAAATGGGAAGAGTATTAGTTATTGGTGCAGGCGGCGTTAGTACGGTTGCCGTCAAGAAAATAGCGATGAATGCGGACGTGTTCACGGATATCATGGTCGCAAGCCGGACGAAAAGCAAGTGCGACA
>USAD01000110.1 GCA_900552415.1 uncultured Parabacteroides sp. | reverse complement strand
CCTTCGGGCAAAGTGGCGCTGTTGTCCGGAACATCGGGGCTCCTTCGGGCAAAGTGGCGCTGTTGTCCGGAACATCGGGGCTCCTTCGGGCAAAGTGGTGCTGTTGTCCGGGAAAAAGCGGCGAATTTCCCCAAAAACATTCCCGCGAACGCAACCTTTTCTCTATCCTTCTCGTCTTATAAGGAAATGATCAATTAAAAACGAGAAATAATTATGAAAACAAAAGCATTTGTATTGTGCCTGATCCTGGCATTACTGCCTTTCACGATCATGGCGGAAGTCATTGAGGGAAACGGTAAACTGGTTACGAAAGAGCTCTCGATCCATCCTTTTGACGCGATCCGGATCGACATGAGCGTCACCAATAACAACGATAACTGGAAAAAACTATTCAAACAGGCCTCACAAACGGCAAAGGTCAACTTCTCCTATCAGGCTACCGGAAAGACCAGCCTGAGAATCACGATCGACGAGAATATCTATCCCTCGTTGACAGTCAAGGTGGATGATGGGCAACTCCTCATCAAAACAAAAGAGGGCACCCAGATCCGACCGACCCGCTTCGACATCGTCGGCACCTCAGAGAGACTCAAGAAGGCGGATCTAAGCGGAAACACGACACTATCGATCAACAGCGACCTGAACGGCGAACGTCAGTACAGGCGCCAGCCTTAAATCGGAAAAATCCCTGACATTCGTGGATTGCGACATCGAGGCATCGACCGGATGCGAGATAGAACTCAAGCAACTGAATTGTGATAATCTTTCGGCCAGCGCATCGACCGGATGCGATGTTAAATTGGAAGGTAAAGCCGATATCGCCCATTTGGCAGCCTCTACCGGATCGGCTATCAAGGCCTCAAAATTAACAGTCACCGACGCCCAATGTGACTCAAGTACGGGATCCGGCATATCGGTCCATGTCGTCAAGGAGCTGGACGCCTCCGCCTCATTGGGTAGCGACATCACCTATTCCGGCGACCCGGCGACCAATATCTCGGCCTCGCTGGGGGGAAGTGTCCACAAATAGTTAGGATAAAAGCCAAAATCCCCTAACTTCGCGAGAGAATTGGTAATCTTATCACGAAAAGAAAATGAGAAAAGGTTGGATGATTTTGGTATCGGCGTCGCTACTGCTCGCCGGTACCTCGTGCGTTTCTAAGAAAAAGTATCTGGAGGCCGAGAACGGACGGATCGAGGCAGAAAAAGAGGCCAAGAACTTGCGTGAACGATTGATCGGTTGCCAGGATGAGAGCGACCGCCTGGTCAACCAAGTCGCCGCCCTCGCCAAGGATACCGCTCTCTTGCGCCGCGACATTCGCAACTACAAGACAATGCTCAACACCAACATGGGTGAGCAAGACAAGCTGAATGCCCTCCTCTCCGAGAAGATGAAAGAGCTCGATGAGCGGGAACAGACCATCAACCAGTTGCAAGAGATGATCGACGAGCAGACCCGTAAGGTACAAGACCTGCTGAACAGCGTTAAGGAGGCATTGCTGGGATTCAACAGCGACGAGTTGACCGTCACCGAAAAGAATGGAAAGGTTTATGTCGCCATGTCTGATAAGCTGTTGTTCCAATCGGGAAGCGCGACAGTCGACAAACGAGGCAAGGAAGCCTTGGCTAAACTGGCTGACGTGCTGAACAAACAAAACGACATCGATGTCTACATCGAGGGCCATACCGACAGTAAGCCGATCCATAACGCCCGCTTCTCGGACAATTGGGACTTGAGCGTTATCCGTGCCACTTCGGTCGTCCGGATCCTGACCACCGATTATGGCGTTAATCCCTTGCAAATCCAACCCTGCGGACGAGGCGAATATATGCCCGTGGCCGACAATGAGACCGCGGAAGGACGAAGCAAGAACCGTCGCACGGAGATCATCATGGCCCCACGCCTGGACAAGCTGATCCAGATGCTCCAATAAATAAAGACCCCATTTTTCCCTCTCTCTCAGCCCTAATAATTTTCTAATTTCCCCTAAGTCTTTTCTAATCGGATTGACACCGTCCGAGCCTTACGATTCCCCTATTTTCGCGCCTGTTCATTCTAAACAACGTGAATCCAGGAAACAATGAAAAGGTTCTTATCCATCATCCTCGCCCTCCTTCCGTTCCTATATACAGAAGCTACTGAGGAGAACAGGCTCAAATTAACGATCCATGAGGCCGAGCGTTATCTTGCCGACCATAACCTCCGTCTTCTGGCGGAACATTACGCGGTAGATCAAGCGGAAGCCCAAGTCATCCAGGCCAAGCTCTTCGACAACCCGGTGATCTCATTCGAGCAAAATGTTTATAACCGGATCAACGGACGCTATTTCGACTTCGGTAAAGAGGGCGAAAGCGCGGTCGAGCTGGAACAACTCATCTACATTGCCGGGCAACACAACAAACGGGTCAAGCTCGAGAAAATCAACCATGAGATGTCGGCCTATCAATACGAGGAGATCGCACGGAGCTTGCGAGGAGAGCTACGACAGAAATTTGTCGAGCTTTATTTCACCCGTCGTTCCCTAACCGTCTATGACGACGAGATCCGGGCCATCAACGACCTGCTCGCCATCTATAAGACCCAGCAAGAAAAAGGCAACATCTCCCTTCTTGAAAAGGCGAGACTAGAGGCGCTACTTCTGGCATTACGGCAAGAGCAGGGCGACCTGATCAACCAGACAACCGCCTTAAGTGGCGAGCTTCGCCTGCTTCTTGGTATCAACGACCAAACGCAAGTGGAGCCCGTCATCGACGAGTCGGCACTCAACCGGATCGATCTCTCCGACATCTCTTTTGCCGACCTATTGGCACGCCTTCCCGAACGACCGGACCTCAAGATCGCCCAATCGAAAAGACGAGCCTCGGAGGCGGACCTTAAGCTCCAACGTGCGCTCGCCTTTCCGGAAGTCAGCCTGAAGGGCTCATACGACAAGGCGGGCAACTTCATCAACGACTATTGGGCAATCGGGCTCAGTATCAGCCTCCCGATCTTCAACCGGAATCAAGGGAACATCAAGGCAGCAAAGCTGGCAATCCTCCAGAGCGGACAACAAGAGGCTTATGAGCAACAACAGGCGGAAAACGAACTCTACACCTGCTATGCCCGACTCGACCAGGCCATCCGCCTTTACCGTTCGACCGACCTCTCACTCGCCGGCGATTTCTCCAAGATACTCGAAGGCGTAAATCAAAGCTTCCGACAGAGAGACATCAGTTTGCTGGAGTTTATCGATTACTATGAATCATACAAGACAACCTGCCTGCGACTAAACGACCTAAAGCGAGAGGTATTACAAGCTCTCGAGGAGGTCAACATCGCTGCCGGAGAAAACCTATTCACCTATTAAATTAAACAAGACAATAATATGAGAACAACATCTATCGGAATCCCAGGCCTCATCTCATGTGCCCTGCTCTCGCTCACCATGAGCTGCGGCCAGGCAAACGAAGAGGCACAACCCGCCGCCACAACACACACGTTGACCGACAGCCTGCGCCAGATCATCAGCCTCGACACGATCCAGGAGGCTCCGCTTCATGGCGAACTGCTGTTGAACGGTCGTGTCGATTTCGACCAGGAAAAGGTAGCGCCCGTTTATTCCTTATTCAGCGGCGAGGTACTCCAAGTCAATGCCGAACTGGGCGACCTTGTCAAGAAAGGGGAACCTTTGGCCACCATTCACAGTGCGGAAATCGTTGATTTGGAAAAACAGCGGAAAGAGACCGAGCAACAACTCGCCGTCGCCACACGCAACCTGAAAGCGATCGAGTCGATGACCCAAGCGGGCCTCAACTCCGAACGGGATCTGCTTCAAGCCCGCCAACAGGCCGCCGATGCCCAGGCGGAGATGGAACGTCTCCGAAAGTTGTCAGTCCTCTACACCACCAATAATGAGAACCATTATCTGCTCAAAGCCCCGATCAGCGGTTTTATCACTAAGAGAGAGATCAACCCGCACATGATGGTCAGACCGGATCAGGGAGAGGCCTTGTTCACGATCACCGGCCTCGACCAAGTCTGGATCATGGCCGATGTCTATGAGAGCGACATCAGCAAGGTTCACGAAGGCATGCCCGTTCGTGTTACGACCCTGGCCTACGCCGACCAGGAATTCCAAGGCTTTATCGATAAGATCTATCAAGTGCTCGATGAGGAGAGCAAGACCATGCGAGTCCGTGTCCGATTAAACAATCCGGATTATCTATTGAAACCGGGTATGTTCGCCAGTGTCTATGCCCAAGACAAGAACAGGCAACAGATGATGCCTCGCATTAACAACCATGCGATCATCTTCGAGAATGGCAAAAAATATGTAATTGTGGTCGATTCATCCGGCAACTTGAGCCAACGGGAGGTGACTGTCTATAAGCAGGACAAAGAATACAGTTATCTGAAAACCGGACTCAAAAAGAACGAGGTCGTCGTAAACCGCAACGCCCTCTTAATCTACAATGACTTAAAATAAAAAGCCTTATGCATAGCTTTATTGACCAGATCATCACCTTTTCCCTCAAGAACAAGTTCTTTATCTTTTTTTGTACGGCAATCGCCATCATCATAGGTTGTGCCTGTTTCAAGGAGACGCCGATCGACGCCTTTCCCGACGTGACCAATACGAAGGTCACGATTATCACGCAATGGCCCGGACGCAGCGCCGAGGAGGTTGAGAAATTCATTACGATCCCGATCGAGATCGCCATGAACTCCGTCCAACAGAAAAGCGATATCCGAAGCACGACCTTGTTCGGGCTTTCGGTCGTGAACGACGATAAGGCAGACGATTTTTACGCCCGCCAACAGGTCTATAACCAATTGAACGACGCGGACCTGCCTGAGGGTGTAACACCTGAGGTCCAGCCGCTTTATGGACCGACAGGCGAGATTTTCCGTTATACGCTACGAAGTGAGAAACGAAACGTCCGCGAACTGAAAACCCTGCAAGACTGGGTGATCGATCGCCAGTTAAGAGCCGTTCCCGGTGTCGCCGATATTGTCAGTTTCGGAGGCGAGGTCAAGACTTTCGAGGTCAGCGTCAATCCCAACCAGCTGATCAATTACGGCATATCCAGCCTGGAGCTGTTCGACGCCATTGCCAAGAGTAATCTCAATGTCGGAGGTGATATCATCACGAAAAACTCCCAGGCCTATGTCGTACGAGGTATTGGCCTGATCAATAACATCAAGGAGATCGAGAATATTGTCGTGAAAAACATCAACGGGACGCCAATCCTGGTCAAACATCTGGCGAACGTGCACGAGTCGTGCCTGCCACGCCTCGGACAAGTGGGGCGAATGGACGAGAACGACGTTGTTGAAGGTATTGTCGTCATGCGTAAAGGCGAGAATCCCGAAGAGGTAATCAGCGCGCTCAAAGATAAGATCCAAGAGATCGAGGCCAATTCCCTGCCCGACGATGTCCGGATCGTTCCTTTCTATGACCGGGAAAACCTGGTCGACCTGGCGGTCAGGACCGTGACCCACAACCTGGCTGAGGGCGTCTTGCTCGTCACCTTTATCGTCCTGCTCTTCATGGCCGACTGGCGAACGACACTGATTGTCTCCATTATCATCCCGCTCGCCCTGCTCTTTGCCTTCATCTGCCTGCGCCTGATGGGAATGAGCGCCAACCTTCTGTCGATGGGAGCGATCGATTTCGGCATTATCATAGATGGAGCCGTCGTGATGGTTGAGGGACTTTTTGTCGTTCTCGATAAGAAAGCTCGAGAGATCGGCATGCCCGCTTTCAACGTGATGAGTAAAATGGGCCTGATCCGCCGGACCGCCAAGGAAAAGGCCAAATCGGTCTTCTTCTCGAAGCTGATCATCATCACCGCCCTGGTCCCCATCTTCTCGTTCCAAAAGGTCGAGGGGAAAATGTTCAGTCCATTGGCCTTCACATTGGGTTTCGCCCTACTGGGCGCATTGGTCTTCACGTTGACATTGGTTCCCGTACTTTCCTCCATTCTGTTGCGCAAAGATGTCCGGGAACGCCATAACCCATTCCTGGCATGGGTCAACCAATGGGCGAGCCGACTGTTCGATTATTGTCATGCCCGAAAGAAACGTTCGATTCTCATCGCCTCACTTCTGGCAGCGGCCGGTCTTTGGTGTTTTACCCTGCTCGGAACCGAGTTCTTGCCGCAACTTAACGAAGGATCAATCTACATACGGGCAACCTTGCCGCAAAGCATCTCGCTCGATGAGTCCGTTCCATTGGCCAACCGGATGCGTCATCAACTCATGGCCTATCCGGAGGTCCGACAAGTCCTCTCCCAAACCGGACGCCCCAACGATGGAACAGACGCGACCGGTTTCTATAACATCGAGTTCCATGTGGATATCTATCCTGAAAAGGAATGGGAAAGCCATCTGACTAAAGCGGAACTGATACAGAAGATGCAACAGGACCTGAGCATCTATCCGGGCGTCGACTTCAACTTCTCGCAACCGATCTCCGACAATGTTGAAGAGGCTGCCAGTGGCGTGAAAGGCTCTATCGCCGTCAAGGTATTCGGCGACGATCTTTACGAATCGGAACGGAAAGCCGTAGAGATCTACAACATACTCAAGACTGTTGATGGCATCGATGATTTGGGCGTTATCCGTAATATCGGCCAACCGGAACTACGGATCGAACTGGATGAGTCGCGCCTGGCCCGCTATGGCGTCGCCAAAGAGGATGTGCAATCTATTATTGAAATGGCCATCGGTGGTAAAAGCGCCTCCCTGCTCTACGAGAATGAGCGCAAATTCCACATCATGGTCCGCTACGACCAGGAATTCCGCCGGAGCGAGCGGGAAATCGGTAAAATCCTCGTACCTGCACGCGACGGCTCCATGATCCCGATCAAGGAGCTTGCCGACATCCGGACAATCACAGGCCCACTGATCATTTACCGTGATAACCATACCCGCTTCTGCGCTCTCAAGTTCTCCGTGCGAGGCCGCGATATGGGAAGTGCCATAGCCGAGGCGCAAAGTAAGGTAAACCGGCAAGTCAAGCTTGATGAGAACTATTCCCTGAAATGGACCGGAGATTTCGAGAACCAGCAACGTGCTACCCGACGACTGGCTCAAGTGGTGCCGATCAGTATCGTCATCATATTCGTTATCCTGTTTGTCCTGTTCGGCAATCCCCGTGATGCCGGACTGGTACTGCTCAATGTTCCCTATGCTGCTGTTGGTGGTATCCTAGCCTTGCTGCTCACCTGCTTCAACTTCTCCATCTCGGCGGGTATCGGCTTCATCGCCCTTTTCGGTATCTGTATCCAGAATGGCGTGATCATGGTCAGCGACATCAAGCAGAATATCCGAGACCGATTACCCCTCGAACAGGCCATTAAGGCAAGTGTCCGGTCACGTGTCCGGTCGGTTTTGATGACTGCCCTGATGGCGACAATCGGACTGATGCCCGCCGCTCTCAGTCACGGTATCGGGTCCGAGAGCCAGCGCCCTTTGGCGATCGTCATCATTGGAGGTTTAGTCGGTGCGACCTTCTTCACGCTCTCCATCTTTCCATTGATTGTCGAGCAGGTCTATCGGCGAACTCTCTATACGAAAGAGGGCCTTTTAAAACGGCGACGTATTTAAGGCTTCGGGATTTTGAACTAATTTCGCGTTCAACATATTATATAATGAATAATAATAAACATCACACATATGGCTAGACTCTTATTAGCGGAAGACGAGGCAAACATCGCCTCTTTCATCGAACGTGGCCTGAATGAATGCGGCTATGAGGTGACTGTAGCCAAAGATGGTGAGGCGGCATGGCAACAAGTACAGGCTGAAGCATTCGACCTGTTGATCCTCGACATCATCATGCCCAAACTCGATGGCCTCAGATTGTGCCAAATGTTTCGCCGGCAATACGGCTATACGACCCCCGTACTGATGGTCACCGCTCTCGGGACAACCGACGATATCGTTGCCGGGCTCGACGCCGGAGCTGACGATTATATTGCCAAGCCCTTCAGCTTCGCCGAGTTGCAAGCCCGAATCCGGGCCCTGCTCAGGCGAAAAGAGGAAACAAGCATCAAGCAGGTGATCACCTGTGCCGATTTAACCCTCGACATGATCGGACGGCGAGCGACCCGAGGCGACAAAGTCATCGACTTGACCGTCAAGGAATATCGTCTCCTGGAATATTTCATGAACAACCAAGGCGTGGCACTTAGCCGAACCCAGTTGTTGCGTGAGGTCTGGGACAAGAACTTCGACACCAACACCAACATCGTCGATGTTTACGTCAACTACTTACGTTCGAAAGTGGATCGGGAATTCAAGAAGAAACTTATCCATACCGTCGTCGGATTGGGTTATATGATGGAAGCATGAGAACAGGAAACAAGATCGCATGGATTTATACCTGGCTGATGATGGGTCTTGTCTGTCTGGTCGGATTGCTTTTCTACCTGTTAACAGCCCATTCCATCAACCGAATATACAATTCCTTCCTGACCGAACGAGCCAATGCCACGGCTGTCAAGCTTTGGGAAAAGGACGAGTTGGATGAGGTGAGTTACGCGCTCGTGAAAAAGCGCTATGAGCAAACCCTTCCATCCACTCAAGAGATCATACTCAATGCCGACTCGGCCGG
>USAD01000109.1 GCA_900552415.1 uncultured Parabacteroides sp. | reverse complement strand
TGCCCGTCATGAGGGTGCTCTTCTTGTTATTGATCAGGCAACAAAGCTTTCGGAAGGTTTGCCCGTGATCGTTACAGGCGACTTTAACGCGACTCCGGATGACGAGCCCATCCAGGTTCTGGTCAACAAGTCCGATGAGCGTCACTTGACCCATACACGTGATCTGGCCGAGTTGAAGTATGGCCCGGAGTGGACATTCCATGATTACGGACGTATCCCGATGAATGAGCGGGCCTGGATCGATTATATTTTCGTAAAAGGCAATTTCAAGGTCTATTCCAATGGTGTGATCACCGATACGCTCAACCATCTTTATCCATCGGATCATTGCCCGGTTATGAGCGTGATTGAGATTTTGTAATGTTTTGGGCGTTTAAAACTTGGTAAGCCCAATAAAAGGTGTATCTTTGCGAACGAAATTAAAAAAACAGTAAATTCATAAAAACATGGAAAACGAAAAACAAACGAATAACAACGAGATTCAGATTGAGTTGACAGATGAGATGGCTCAAGGTACATACGCTAACTTGGCAGTGATCTCTCACTCAGCTTCAGAGTTCATCCTTGATTTCATCCGTGTCGTTCCCGGCGCGCCGAAGGCAAAAGTTAAGAGCCGTGTGATCCTGACTCCGGATAACGCACAACGCCTGCTTTTTGCCCTGCAAGATAATATCAAGAAATTTGGTGAGCAATTGAAGGCCGCTCAAAACAATAGCAAGACAGCTAACTTTGAGGATTTCGCCCCGAAGGGTGAGGCTTAATTCGAGCCGATATTTATACATTAGTGGCTTGCCCAAGTTTACGTTCGCGAACGTATTCTTGGGCAAGTCTTTTTTAGGGGGATAACAGTGCGTTCCGGATTACACTGCAGTGAAATTCCAAATACACTGCAGTGTAATTCAAATTGGACTGTTGTGGAAGGGAAAAGGTAAGATAGGAATATGGATTAGATTATTTAAGTAGTACTTCATCCGCCATTTAAGATATACTTCATCCGTCAGAGAAGATATCTTCTTTCGCTATTGAAGTCATATTATGTGAGGAGGTGGGAATACTAAGACAGAATAGGGATAACAAAAAAAGAGAACGACAATTTTGCCGTTCTCTTTTTTGTTATCTCTCTCTATTATGGAATAATTCAATCTACCAGATGATGGCTTTTGAATACCTTATGGATTGTCTCTAACGCGTAATCCAATTGCTCTTTCTTGTGTGTCGCCATCAATGAGAAACGGATCAGGGTGTCCTCTGAAGCAACCGCAGGAGCAACCACCGGATTAACGAAGATGCCAGCCTCGAACAATTCCTTAACGATCAAGAATGTCAAGTCGTTGTCGCGGATGAACAAGGGGATGATCGGCGTTGAGGTGTTACCGATCTCACAACCCATCTGACGGAAACCATCAAGCGCATAGTGCGTCAAGTCCCACAAGTGCTGGATACGCTCCGGCTCGGTCAACATGATGTCGAGCGCCGCGTTTGCGGCAGCTGTAGCCGCTGGTGTGTTGCTGGCACTGAAGATATAAGAACGCGAGTGGTGACGCAGGTAGTTGATAACAGACTCGTCGGAAGCGATAAAACCACCGATTGAGGCAAATGACTTACTGAAAGTACCCATGATCAGGTCCACGTCGTCCGTAACGCCGAAGTGGTTACAAGTACCCCGGCCATGATCGCCAAAGACACCGATACCATGCGCCTCGTCAACCATGACGCTAGCGTTGTATTTCTTGGCCAAAGCACAAATCTCCGGTAATTTAGCGACATCACCTTCCATGCTGAATACGCCGTCGATTACGATCAGCTTCACCTTGTCGGGCTCGCATTTTTGGAGCTGCTTCTCGAGCGACTCCATATCGTTGTGCTTGTATTTCAATTTTGTGGAGAAGGAGAGACGATGACCCTCGATAATGGAGGCGTGATCCAATTCGTCCCAAAGAATGTAATCCTCACGGCCGGTGACGCATGATACGACACCCAAGTTCACCTGGAATCCGGTTGAATAAACAATCGCGTCTTCCTTGCCGACAAACTCTGCCAGACGTTTCTCAAGTTGGATGTGCAAATCGAGTGTTCCGTTCAGGAAACGCGATCCGGCACAGCCTGTTCCGTACTTTTTGATCGCTTCGATCGCCGCCTCTTTCACTTTCGGGTGGTTGGTCAAGCCCAAATAGGCATTGGAACCAAACATCAGGACTTTTTTCCCATTGATAACGACTTCCGTGTCTTGGTCGCTTTGGATTTCCCGGAAATAGGGATAGATACCCATTGCCATGGCCCGCTGAGGCGCGTCATATTTCGCTAATTTCTCTTGTAAAAGTTTCATGTTATTAAAAACAGAGAATATTGTACTAAATCTTCAAATCAGTAATTTGGAACACGACAATTATCAGTCGCTTAAAATTCAAGCGCGAAAGTAAAAAAAAAATCATTTCTTATCGTTGAATCGCTTTAAAAGTTTATTTAAAGCATTAAATTTGCCATTTATTTAAGAGAAAAGATTCCTAAAACAAGATTCTTGCATGAATATTCAGGCGATAATAAACCCGATCTCGGGTGTTGGGTCGAAACGGAAGATACCCAATATGTTGAGAAAGGTTTGTGAAGAGAAGGGAGATGAGCTAAATATCGCTTTTACCCGTTATCCCGGTCACGCGAGCGAATTGACCCAGCAGGCTGTCCAGGATGGGGCGGCCGTGATTATCGCGGTTGGTGGCGACGGGACGGTCAATGAGGTGGCCCGGTCGATGATCCATACGGACGCTATTTTGGGTATTATTCCCAAGGGATCGGGGAATGGCCTGGCGCGAGACCTGCATATCCCAATGGAGTTGAGGCGGGCGATTGATGTGCTGAAAGGCGGACATCTTTCCACAATCGATTGTTGCCGGGCGAACGGGCGTGTTTTCTTCTGTACCTGTGGCGTTGGGTTCGATGCCGCGGTGAGCCAGAAGTTCGCCAAGCAAAAACGTCGTGGCTCATTGACTTACCTGCGTAATACGATCGAGGAGTATCTGAGTTATAAGCCGGAGCCGTATGAGCTGTTGGTGGATAACCAGACGATCAAGGAGAAGGCTTTCCTGGTGGCATGCGCTAACGCGACCCAATACGGGAATAACGCTTTCATAGCGCCGCAGGCGAATATCTCGGACGGTAAGATGGATGTCACGATCTTATCGCCGTTCACGCCTTTGGATATCGCGCCTTTGGCGATCCAGTTGTTTACCAAACAGATCGACCGTAACAGCAAGATTAAGACGATGAAGGCGGGTCAAGTGACGATCATTCGCCAAAAGCCGGGCGTAATGCACCTGGATGGCGAGCCGATCTTGGCGGATAGTCGCATCGATATTACCATCGAGCCTAAAGCCTTACGGGTATTGACACCCGAGGTGGTCTCATTCACGGAGGAGGTACGTAACCTGTTTGATCAGGCAAGCCGCTTTTTTGACAAACGGTTACCTTATATTTTCCGGTAAATTGTATTTATTGCCAGCGGATGTAAAACTCTCGGATCAGGTTCACGAAAGGTTCCGTGTAATGATGGTCTTTATTCTCGATCACGAGCCTGTCGTAGACCGGATGAAGGGTTGGCATGGGCGACAATTCGGCGAGAAGCCGTTTCGGATTGCCTCCTTCTACAGGGACGACCTCTGTCAGCCGGTGGAGATAGAGATCCTTTTCCTGGCTGAGCGCTTTCAGGCGGTTCAGTTGGTCGAAAGGCAAGATCAGCGCGAGTTGTCCTTCGGGATTGAGCAACCGTTTGCCATGTGTTAACAGGCTGTCGAGCGAAAGCGTGTCCGTATGACGTGCCAGGTTACGTTTGTCGTTTGGGCATTTCAGGGAATCGACAAAATAGGGTGGATTCGTGACGATCCGGTCATATCCGCCCTGTTGTCCGGGTAGGAAATCCTCTAGGCCCGTGTGCAAGATGTTTATGCGGTTGGCGAACGGCGAACGTTGTACGTTCTCGGTCGCTTGCAGGCAGGCGTCGCCATCGACATCGATCGCGTCGATCGTCGCTTCGGTTCTTTGGGCTGCCATGAGGGCGATCAGTCCGGTGCCGGTTCCGATATCCAGGATCCGGTTGGCGTTGTCGATATTGGCCCAGGCGCCGACAAGGACACCGTCCGTACCGACTTTCATGGCGCATTTGTCGTGATAAACCGTGAATCGCTGGAATTGAAAATAGGGATTTGCCATATTCATTAATTGTATAGACGCGAAAATAATTAATATTGATTGAAAATAGTGTATCTTTGGCACAGTTATTGTACTGCCATTAACTCATGCATGATTAGTATGTAATAAAGGATTATGAAAAATAAGACGAAATTATTTAGCCAGAGACTGGATGATATAAACAACAATGTCGGTATCGTAATGCCAATCTTGACAGAATGTGACAGTGACGAGGACTTCTCCGAGGGATTGGAGAAGGTCGGAGAGGAACTGCCTATTTTGGCATTACGAAATATGGTCCTGTTTCCGGGAACAGCTTTGCCTGTGCTGATCGGACGTTCGAAATCGATGCGTCTCGTGAAGGAGGCGATGCATAAGAAAAGCCTTGTCGGTGTGGTTTGCCAACGCGACGTCGATATAGAGGATCCCGGGATGGAGGATTTGTATCCGGTGGGTGTTGTGGGTGAGATTGTCCGTATCCTGGAGATGCCTGATGAGATGACAACCATCATCTTGCAGGGTAAGCGGCGTTTCCGCTTGAACGAATTGACCGAGACAGAACCTTACCTGAAAGGACGTATCGAATTGATGGAAGACAAGAAACCGGACAAGGGTGATCGTGAGTTCGAGGCGTTGATCTCAACGATTAAGGACTTGACGATAAAATTGCTGGGAGCCTCCATGGAACCTCCTCGCGACTTGGTCATGTCGATCCGGAACAATAAGAATAATGTATATACTGTCAATTTCTCTTGTAGTAATATTCCGGTGAATGCCTTGGAGAAACAGCAACTCTTGGAGATCGATGATATGAAGGAGCGGGCCTATCGGCTTTTGTTCCTCTTGAATCGGGAGTATCAGTTGGTGGAGTTGAAGGCGGCTATCCAGATGAAGACTCACGAGGATATTGACCAGCAGCAGAAAGAGTATTTCCTGCAACAGCAGATCAAGACGATCCAGGAGGAGCTGGGCGGAAATATCAATGAGCAGGAGATCCAGTCGCTGCGTGAGAAGGCGGCTACCAAGAAGTGGTCAGCCGAGGTAGCGGCGATTTTCGAGAAGGAGGTGAAACGTCTTGAGCGGGTTCATCCCCAATCGCCCGATTATTCCGTGCAGGCGCAATATGTGCAGACCATTGTCAATTTGCCATGGAACGAATACAGTAAGGATAACTTCAACTTGAATCATGCGCAAAAGGTGCTCGACCGCGACCATTACGGCTTGGAGAAGGTGAAGGAACGTATCATCGAGCATCTGGCCGTATTGAAGTTGAAGGGCGACATGAAATCGCCGATTATCTGCCTTTACGGTCCTCCGGGCGTGGGTAAGACCTCTTTGGGGCGTTCGGTTGCCGAGGCGTTGAACCGTAAGTACGTGCGTGTCTCGCTGGGTGGTCTTCATGATGAGGCGGAGATCCGTGGGCATCGTCGGACCTATATTGGGGCTATGCCCGGTCGGGTAATCCAGAATATCCAGAAAGCGGGTACTTCGAATCCGGTCTTCGTCCTTGATGAGATCGATAAGATTACGAATGATTTCAAGGGAGATCCGGCGGCTGCACTGCTCGAGGTCCTGGATCCGGAGCAGAACAACGCTTTCCATGATAATTACCTGGATATCGATTATGATTTGAGCAAGGTCCTTTTCCTGGCGACGGCAAATAACCTGAATACCATTTCGCAACCTCTGTTGGACCGTATGGAGCTGATCGAGGTGAGTGGTTATATCATGGAGGAGAAGGTAGAAATCGCTGCCCGTCATTTAGTTCCGAAGCAATTGGAGATTCACGGTTTGTCGAAAGGAAAAGTGAAGTTCCCGAAAAAGACGTTGCAGGCGATCATCGAATCCTACACCCGTGAGAGTGGTGTGCGCGAATTGGATAAAAAGATTGCCAAGATCATGCGTAAGTTGGCTCGCAAGCTGGCGTCCAGCGAAGAACTTCCGGCACAGATACGTCCCGAAGATTTGCATGATTACTTGGGTGCAGTCGAATATACCCGTGATAAATATCAGGGAAATAACTATGCGGGTGTCGTAACCGGATTGGCTTGGACTGCGGTTGGTGGTGAGATCCTGTTCGTCGAGTCGAGCTTGAGTAAAGGTAAGGGAGCGAAGTTGACACTTACCGGTAATTTGGGCGACGTGATGAAGGAGTCGGCGATGTTGGCGTTGGAATATATTCATGCCCATGCGGCGTTGTTCGATATCCCGGAGGAGATGTTCGAGAATTGGAATGTTCATATCCACGTACCGGAAGGAGCTATCCCTAAAGATGGACCAAGTGCTGGTGTAACGATGGTAACCTCTCTAGTTTCCGCTTTTACCCGTCGTAAGGTTAAGGCCAATCTGGCCATGACGGGCGAGATTACTTTGCGGGGCAAGGTGTTGCCTGTCGGTGGTATCAAGGAGAAGATCCTGGCGGCCAAACGGGCGGGAATCAAGGAGCTGATCCTCTGCTCGGAGAATAAGAAGGATATTGACGAGATCAAGCCGGAATATTTGAAAGGGCTGGAGTTTCATTATGTGACGGATATCCGGGAGGTGGTCGAGTTGGCCTTATTGAAGGAGAAGGTAGACTGACCAGAATAAAATAGGAATTTGGGTGACGGGACTTTATCAAGGTTATTGATAAGGTCCCGTTTTTTATGTGGATTTTAGTCGGCCATGAAAAAAAATGAGGAGGCTATGCAGCGTTCGGGGCTTCTCTGACATCAATATTAATGTGATTCGAATAGATAATTGTAAGTTAACTGAAAAAAGATTCATATTATGAAATGGTATTTGAAGAATTTGCGCGCCTGGGCGATAGCCTCAGTAAGCATGGTGAGTTTGGCGATGAGTTTGACATCTTGTTTGGATGATGACGATGATGACGCGTATTATTTGTCTATCCCTAACGCGTTGGTGACGGTTAAGCCGACAGCCGATAACGCTTTCTATCTGCAACTGGACGACAGCACGACGCTGTTTGCCACGAATATGTCTAATTCTCCCTTCGGCGAGAAGGAGGTCCGTGCCTTGACCAATTTCGAGGTGGTGAACGAGCCTGCGAACGGTTATAATAAGGCAGTTCATATCAATTGGATCGACAGTATCCTGACGAAATCCATCGCGCCCGATATGGGTTTGAAGAATGATTCGATCTATGGAACGAACGAGGTGGAGATCATCAACGATTGGGTGACGATCGCTGAGGATGGTTACCTGACCCTGCGTTTCCGGACAATGAACGCCTATCCGGGTGCCAAGCATTTTGTCAACCTGTTGATGTCGAAAGACCCGGAGCATCCTTATGAGGTGGAGTTCCGTCACAACGCTTTTGGCGACAATTACGGTCCGATGGCGGATGGCCTGGTGGTATTCAAGCTGGATAGCCTGCCCGACACGAACGGTGAGACAGTGAAGTTGAAACTGAAGTGGCGTTCATTCAGTGGTGACAAGTCAGCCGAGTTTGATTATTGTACTCGCAAGTCTACGCCGGCTAAGGCCGCTATTGCGGAAGAGAAGAGCTCTTTGAACCTGAATTAAGGCATTCGTCGCCGATTGCTGACACGATAGGACGTGTAGCCCTTCACATACGTATATGTCCGGTGATATATACGCTCGTGAAGGCTTACACGTCCTATTGTGTTTTTATCCAAGTTCGTATGTGCTAGATAAGGAAGGTGTCGCCGGTCGCGAACAGGTGTAGCTGGGGCAGGTTGTGAAGGAGTTGCCGCTTGGCCTGGTCGCCAGTGCAGTGGCCGGTGTGGATCTCCAGTTGGGGATAATGCGCCCGGATAGCCTCTGAGAAATAGCGGGTCTCGTCGATGGTCTGTTCGCTGTCGACGAAATGGAGTCCACCGATAAAAGCGGCCACCTTTTCCTCGCCGGTAAAGGCGCGGCAGGATTCGATGATGTTCAGGGCGCCACCATGCGAGCAGGCGGAGAGGATCACGAGGCCCCGATCGCTTTTGATCGCCAGTGCCAGCTCGTGGCTGAAGTCGTCCGGCATCTCGCCTTGGTCGGTCTCCTTGACCAGGAAGCGGTTGCCCTCCGGTTTGGGGTGACGGGTGGATTGGTTGCGGACGGCCGCGATCTCGTCGGAGAGCCATAGGCTTCCGGACAGAAACCGGAAGCGGTCGCCGTATTGCGCCTTGAGGCTTTCCGGCGTGCTGATGTCGCGGCGTGCTCCACGGCGGTAGGAATAATAGCGGGCATCGAACAGGCCTTGGGCTAGATAAACCGGTGTTTGCGGAAAATGGCAAAGGAAGGCCTCGAGCCCTCCGGTGTGGTCGGCATGGCCATGCGAGAGGAAGGCGTAGTCGATGGTCGACAGGTCGATGCCCAGCAGGCGGGCGTTCTCCATGAAACGGGCAGAGGCGCCCATGTCGTAGAGGATGCGCCGATGGGCGGTCTCGACCAGGAGAGAGAGACCGTGCTCCGGG
>USAD01000108.1 GCA_900552415.1 uncultured Parabacteroides sp. | reverse complement strand
AAATCGTATCGACCGTTGTCAAGCAGATCTCATCGCTCTCGATGTCCTTGCAAAGCTCATAGAAACTGTGCAGGGAGCTGGGTGTCGATTTGACTAACAGGTGGAAAGGAACGGGCAACTCCAAGCCTCTCAAATGTTCTTGGACCTCTTTCATTTCCTCATTGACGATAACCCGGATGGCGGTTGCCTTATTGTTCAGGAATATCTGGATCAATCGGTCTATCAAGGCCGTATCATTTAGCCGGACGAGCGGTTTGGGCCATTTGACACCCTCTTGTGCCAAGCGTGATCCCTCGCCCGCGGCGATAATCGCATAATTCATACCTATCCTTGTTTGATACTACAAAAACGTCTCTTTTGTGTTACAAAAATAATTCCGCGAATTTACAAGATTTCCGTGAAGTGCCGAAGCTTGCGCGATATTATAATTGGTCAGAAGCGAAACAAAATTGCCTTATATCTCTTTCATCCCCGTCTTAATAAATAAAAGAGGTTGGCTTAGGCGGGAATTATTCATACGATCTGTACGATTGTTTTATTTGTGGGTTTAATGTCTTTGTTCAGGATTATCCGGAGTGTTGATTTTTTTGTATGTTCGCGCCTTGTTCCGGTAACGGCCGGTTATTAAGGTTTAATCAAAATAGGATTCGAATGGCTAAGATCTTGCGGATAATGTTGTTGGGGATCGTGTTGGGCGTTTTCCCTTTTAGCGTGGTTTGGGGGCAGATTTCCGAGCGGGTGTACCGGACGGAATATCATATCGATACAGCTAAGGTGCGTCAGCTATCAGTAGAGCTGGATAACTTGAGCTTCTTTAAGGATAATGAGTTCCAGGGACCATACGTCAAGGGTTATTCCTTGCCGGGACTTTGGGTTCAGCCTAAGCTGGTTTATTATCCTTTGAGGAATATCAAGGTGGAACTGGGCGCCCATTTCCTGTTATATCATGGCGCTAATAAGTACCCTTCGATGGCTTATCTGGACATCGCCGACTGGAAAGGCAACCAATATCAGAAGGGAAGCCATATCTTGCCCTATTTCCGGGCGCAGGTCGCCTTGTCGGAGCGGTTCAACATCGTTTTCGGCAATCTCTATGGGGCGGCGAACCATCGCCTGATCGAGCCCTTGTATAATCCGGAACTGAACTTGACTTGCGATCCTGAGACCGGCTTGCAGCTGCTTTTCGATTCCAGAGTGTTCGATATGGATCTCTGGGTAAACTGGCAGAGCTTCATTTTTAAGGGCGATACCCATAAGGAGGCCTTTACGGTTGGTTTCTCCTCCCGGTTGAAGACGAATGATCCCGAGTCGCCTCTTCATTTTTATTTCCCGATCCAGGCGTTGGCGCAACATCGTGGGGGCGAGATCGACACGATCTATGTCAATTCCGTGCAGACCTTGATGAACGGAGCCGTAGGCGCGGCCGCGGTCTGGAACGTGAACCACCGCTGGTTGCGGCGTGTTGAGGCTGAACTGGACGGTGCCTTCTATTATCAGCAGGCCGGACATATCTGGCCTTTCGATTCCGGTTATGGTCTCTATCTGCGGACAGCGGCCGATTTGCGGGATTTCCGGGTCAAGCTGGCCTATTGGCATTGCGACGGCTTTGTCTCCATGTTCGGAAGCCCCTTTTATGGCGCGGTCTCAATGAAGGATCCTGAGGTGACGCTCGACCGGCCGAACCTGCTTTATTATGGCGTGGAGTATGCCCGACCATTGGGCAAAGGCTTCTCGCTGGGAGTCGACGTGGATCTCTATCATGCCCTTTCACCCACGACAATCGACGCGAATGGTGAGCGTCGTCGTCAAGGAGGTCTCAGCTTCTCCGCCGGAGCCTATTTGCGGATCAATCCCTCTTTCCTGATCAAGCAGTTTTAAGGGGAAATTAAGCCTGGGCGGGAAGCGGATATTCATTTCCCCTGCCATTCAATGAACTCCATATCCTGTCGCACGAGAGGACGTCTCATTTTTCGGTCTCCCCCACGACGGCGTTCGGGCAGGAAGACCACCTTCAACCCCTTGATTTGCGATTCGTTCACCTCCTCTTTGGTCTCCACCCCGTTGCCTCGTGAAGTGCAAGACAAATAGAATGAGCCTAATCCATCAATATGCACGGCCCGTCCATTGGACAGGATGTCCGCCATTACGTCCGGCAGGTCGCTGAGCACGGCGAACACATCGCCCTTGCTCACGGTGGATATGGCGGACAGCCGCCCGGCCAGTTCCTCCGTGTCGGCAGGCTTACCAACAGTCATCAGTTGCGGAAACCACAACAGCTTGTTGCCTAGCTTCCGCATCACTCGTTTAAAGAAAAGCATACGTTGTTCCTCCTATCATTTCTTCATGACTATATTTTGAGGTCGTGAAATACTGTACTTCACTATATGAAATACAGTACTTTGATATGTGAAGTACAGTATTTCATGATCTCCTCGGCAAAGGTAAGCAATGTCAGGGCTTTTCGCAAGTCCTGCCGGGAAAAATACAAGTTCTCTTTTCATCCGAGATTCCGTAATTTGGGTAGATATAGCGGGGATTTGTATACCCTGCCGCCTTAGGGCAATTCTTACCTTTGTATCAAAGTAAAAAGATTAAGGAGGCAAAGGGGAAATAACAGTTACCCTCTCCTTGATGGAATCGGAAAATTAATCAGAAAAACAGTCATTTTATGAATATTATTAGGAACGCGGAGTTTGGGGGTGAGCGCCCTTTGTTCGCCTCACATGATTTACATCTCGATAATGTCACCATTCATGCGGGTGAGTCCGCCTTGAAGGAATGTAGCCATATCGTAGCCGAGAACAGTCGCTTCGAGGGCAAGTATCCTTTCTGGCATGTAGATGGGTTCACGATTAAGAATTGCCTCTTTACGGAGGGTGCCCGTGCGGCGTTGTGGTATTCCCGCAATCTGGTCATGACGGACACTAAGGTGGATGCGCCCAAGATGTTTCGTGAGATGGATGAGCTGAGCCTTGAGAATGTCGAGATTCCAGACGCTCAGGAGACCTTATGGCATTGCCGTAATGTCCGTTTAAAGAATGTACGGGTGGATCATGCGGATTACCTGTTCTTGCATAGCGAGAATATCCGGATCGAGGATTATTCCCAAAACGGGAATTATTCTTTCCAGTATTGTAAAAACGTGGAGATACGCCGTGCCGTTATCAACTCGAAAGATGCCTTCTGGAATACGGAGAACGTGACGGTTTATGATTCGGAGATCAATGGGGAATACCTGGGTTGGCATTCGCGGAATTTGAGGTTGGTTAATTGCAAGATCTCGGGAACGCAACCCTTATGTTACGCACATGACCTGGTGATGGAGAATTGCGTTATGGCGGATGATTGCGACTTGGCCTTTGAATGCAGCAGCGTGCGGGCGACGATACAGGGACCGATACATAGCGTAAAGAATCCCCGAACCGGATGCGTCACGGCCGAAAGTTATGGGGAAATAATCCTGGATGAGCATATCAAGGCGCCGGGCGACTGTCAACTTCTCTTGTGGAACCGTTAAGGATTGGCTTATGGATTTTAATTTTGATGAGATTATTCCACGTCGGAATACCCGCTCTTACAAATGGGACAGCGCGCCGGCCGGCGATGTGCTTCCCTTATGGGTGGCGGATATGGATTTCCGGACAGCACCGGCCGTTATCGAGGCATTGGAACGGCGGGTGCGGCATGGCATATTTGGATATGTCCGGGTTCCGGATGAGTATTATGAGGCTGTTATCCGTTGGTTCGAGAGACGGCATGGTTGGCGTTTCGAGAGGGATTGGATGATCTATACCTCGGGCGTGGTTCCGGCTGTTTCGGCCGTCATCAAGGCCCTGACTGAACCGGGTGATGGTATTGTCGTACAGACGCCGGTATATAATTGTTTCTTCTCATCCATACGCAATAATGGTTGCCGGATCGTCACCAATCCCCTGAGATATGAGGATCAGACCTATCATATCGATTATGAGGATCTGGAACGTAAGACCGCTGATCCAAGTGTTAAGCTCCTGCTGTTCTGTAATCCTCATAATCCGGCAGGACGGGTATGGACTCGTGAGGAACTGAGACGGGTAGGGGATATATGCCTTCGGAATCATGTCATGATTATCTCGGACGAGATCCACTGCGAGTTGGTCTTCCCGGGATATACCTATACGCCGTTTGCCTCTTTGGGTGATAGTTATTTGCGGAATACGATCACGTGCGTATCGCCAAGCAAGTCATTCAACCTGGCGGGACTTCAGATTGCCAACATCATCGCTTGTGATAAGACAATACGTGAACGTATCGATCGTGCGATCAATATTAATGAGGTTTGCGATGTCAATCCGTTCGGGGTCGAGGCAACGATCGCCGCTTACAACGAGGGAGAGGAATGGTTGATGCGGCTGTTGGATTATCTGAAAGCGAATTATGAGGATATGAACGAATTCTTCCGGAAATATCTGCCGCGGATTCCTGTTACGAAACTGGAAGGAACCTATCTGGTCTGGACGGATTGCCGGGCTTTATCAACTCCTTCCGAGACATTGGGATCCCGCTTATTGACCGAAACGGGGTTGTGGCTCAACAGCGGGACGATGTATGGTGCGGAGGGCGAAGGATTTCTACGGTGGAATATTGCCTGCCCACGTTCCGTGCTGCGGGATGCCTTGACCCGTTTCCGTCGTTTTGTCGAGAATCAAGCTCAATTCTATGATTGATGATTGAGTCTTCTGCCCGATGATCTCAGGGTGATTTTCTCGTCGGCAATTTATTCAGTCTGTTTTATGGATCCGTGGATCAAAAATAAACCGTATTTTTGCGGAATTGATTTAGTAAATCTTGGACGAGATGGTGAATAATAAGGAGATCCCGGTCCTGTTGTTGACCGGTTATTTAGGTAGTGGAAAGACAACATTGGTGAATCACATTCTCTCGAATGGACAAGGCATTAGGTTTGCCGTGATCGTTAATGATTTGGGAGAGGTGAATATTGACGCAGACCTGATCCAGAAAGGTGGAGTGGTCGACCAGAAAGACGATAGCTTGGTGGCGTTGCAGAATGGCTGCATCTGTTGTACGCTGAAGATGGATTTGGTTGAGCAGCTGCGTGACCTGGCCAAAATGGGGAAATTTGATTACATCGTGATAGAGGCCAGCGGTATCTGTGAGCCGGAGCCGATCGCCCGGACCATTTGTTCCATCCCTTCAATGAGTGAGGAATATACACGCTATGGAACTTGTCGGCTGGATCGGATCGTGACTGTTGTTGATGCCTTGCGGATGCGGGATGAATTCGCTTGTGGGGATGACTTGGCACGTAAGGATCTTGGAGAGGAGGATATCGAAAACCTTTTGATCCAGCAGATCGAGTTCTGCGACATGATTCTTCTGAATAAGGTATCGGAAGTGTCGCCGGAGGATTTGGCACGGGTTAAACGCATTATCCGGGTATTGCAGCCGAAAGCCGAGATTATTGAATGCGACTATGGACGGGTTGATTTGGATCGGCTTATTGAGACAGGCAAATTCAATTTTGAGCGTGTAGCGACTTCCGCTGGATGGATCAGTCAGATTGAGCGTCCATTGGATGAGCTGGAGGAGGAGAATGCTCATGAGGAGGATCACCATCATCACGATGAGGAGCATCATCATGAGGAGCATCACCACCACCACCATCATCACGATGAGGGCGAGGCGGAGGAATATGGTATCAGCACCTTCGTCTATTATCGGCGTCCCGCGTTCAATATTCATCGCTTTGACCGCTTCGTGGCGACCAACTGGCCAAAAGGGGTAATCCGTGCTAAGGGAATTTGTTATTTCAGTCATAATCGTGATATGTCCTTCCTGTTCGAGCAAGCAGGCTCGGAAAAACAAGTGAGTAATGCCGGATTGTGGTATGCCGCCGCTCCTAAAGAGGAGCTG
Organism: uncultured Parabacteroides sp.; assembly: GCA_900552415.1. GTDB lineage: Bacteria > Bacteroidota > Bacteroidia > Bacteroidales > Tannerellaceae > Parabacteroides > Parabacteroides intestinipullorum. Next base: position 2,722 of record USAD01000108.1, on the reverse strand, counting down.
GAGGCGATGATGCGCCAGGAGCCGGGTTTGCGTCGTGATTGGGACGAGCGTTATGGCGACCGCATGCAGAAGATTGTTTTCATCGGCCAGCATCTGGATAAGGAACAACTGACTCGTGACCTGGACGCTTGTCTGGAGACCGTACGATAGCTTCTTGCCGATTTAGCTAACCTTATTATTTATTCACGGGGGATTATACTATATTTGCCCTCGAGCGTATTTTATATTTTTAGAATATCATGATGTCACTACATAATTATTGCGTGATTATGGCAGGCGGGATCGGTTCCCGCTTTTGGCCGTTAAGTCGTGTGGAGAAGCCTAAGCAATTTGTTGACGCTTTGGGGATTGGAAAGACTTTTATCCAATTGACCTATGAGCGTTTCGCCCGTTTTGTGCCTCGGGAGAATTTCCTGGTGATGACGGGTGAGAATTATAAGGATTTAGTTCTTGAGCAATTGCCGATGCTCAGTCCGGAACAGGTTTTGACGGAGCCATGCCGGCGCAATACGGCGCCTTGTATCGCCTATGCCATGTATAAGTTGCGTGCGTTGGATCCTGAGGCGGTGGCTGTTGTCACGCCTTCAGATCAGTATATCGGTAATGAGGTCGCCTTTGAGCGGATCATGCGTGATTGCCTTGATTTTGCCGCTACCCGTTCCGTGTTGCTGACGGTCGGGATCTCGCCAACTTATCCCGCGACAGGCTATGGTTATATTCAGGCTCATCGTGAGTCGGGACAGGAGTTCACGCCTGTCGTACGGTTTTAGGAGAAGCCCGTCTCTCGGACGGCGATGGCCTATTTGTCGGAAGGCAATTATTATTGGAACTCCGGTATGTTCGTCTGGTCGGTGAGCGCTATTGTTGAGGCACTAGGACTCTATCTGCCGGAAGTGGCCGGTTTGTTCGAGTCGGTAGGCGCTGCCTATAATACGCCAATGGAGCGAACAATGGTGAACGAGGCTTTTACGGCTTGTCCCGCTATCTCGATTGATTATGGCGTAATGGAAAAGTCGGATAAGGTTTATGTGCGTTGCACGAATGATTTGGCATGGAGTGATGTCGGCTCGTGGGGTGCCTTGTACGGTTTGCTGGAAAAGGATATCCGTGAGAATTCGGCTTCAGGAGCCTCACAGGTGAGCTTGACGGATTAGAATCATAACCTGATAAAGGTAACCAATCCGAACAAGCAGGTCGTGATTGATGGCCTATCCGGATTCTTGGTGGCTGATACCGACGATGTCTTGATGATTTGTCCCTTAAGCGATGAGGAACGGATCAAGGCGGTGATCGCTAAGGCTTCGTCTGGCAATTGAATTAGAGGTTTTGGGAAAGGAACGTAAAAAGATTGAAGAGCTATGGTTATTTTGATAACGGGGGCGAACGGACAACTGGGCAACGAGATGCGCCGGGTTTCCGCACAATCGTCCAATCGATATATATTTACGGATGTGGCCGAATTGGACATTACCGATCGTGAGGCGGTATTGGCGTATGTTGAGGCCGAGAAGGTTGAGGTAATCGTGAATTGCGCCGCTTATACCAATGTTGAGAAGGCGGAAGAGGATTATGAGCGGGCGGACCTGTTGAACAACCGGGCGGTCGAGAATCTGGCCCTGGCGGCCAGGGCGGTTGGCGCTACGATGATTCACGTATCGACCGATTATGTGTTCAAGGGTGATAATTGCGTGCCCTATTTCGAGGATATGGATACCGATCCATTGGGCGTCTATGGCTCGACAAAATTGGCGGGCGAGCGGGCGTTGATTGCCTCGGGATGCCGTTACCTGATATTCCGGACCGCCTGGCTCTATTCTCCTTTCGGGAATAATTTCGTTAAGACGATGCGTCGCCTGACGGCTGAGCGGGAGAGCCTGAATGTTGTCTTTGATCAGGTGGGAACACCGACTTACGCTGGAGATTTGGCGGCATTGATCTATCATGTGATTGAGTCTGGCCAGTTGGGTAAGGAAGGAATCTATCATAACAGTAATGAGGGGGTCTGCTCATGGTATGATTTCGCCAAAGAGATCGCGGATCTGAGTGGTCATGTGTGCGATATTCGTCCTTGTCACAGTGATGAGTTTCCTTCGAAGGTTGAACGCCCTCATTTTTCCGTGCTTGATAAGACAAAGGTGAAAAAGACTTTCGGGGTAGTTGTTCCTTATTGGAAGGATTCGTTGAGGAAATGCGTAAATGAGTTAAGCGAGAAAGAGGGAAAGAATGAAAGATAAACGGGCTATGGAAGAGGGGCGTGTCTCCGTTTGGGGCGCTCGGGTGCATAACTTGAAGAATATTGATGTCGAGATTCCGCGAGGCAAATTGACCGTGATTACCGGTATGAGCGGGAGCGGTAAGTCGTCGTTGGCTTTCGACACGATTTTTGCCGAGGGACAACGACGTTATGTGGAGACCTTTTCCGCTTATGCCCGTAATTTCTTGGGAAACATGGAACGGCCGGATGTGGATAAGATCACCGGCTTGAGTCCTGTTATCTCGATCGAGCAGAAAACGACGAACAAGAATCCCCGCTCGACGGTGGGCACGACGACTGAGATCTACGATTTCTTTCGTTTGCTTTTCGCCCGGGCAGGAGAGGCCTACTCTTATGAAAGTGGCGAGAAGATGGTCAAGTACACCGAGGAACAGGTTCTTGGCCTGATACTTGAGCGTTATGAGGGGCGTCGGATCTATCTGCTTGCCCCGTTGGTGAAGAACCGGA
>USAD01000107.1 GCA_900552415.1 uncultured Parabacteroides sp. | reverse complement strand
AATCGCCTACCTTATTGATAATCGTATCAGCTTTCAACAAATAGTCCAGAGCTACTTCCGCCGAATCAGCGAATACATACATTCGTCCAACATCGCGCAAAGCGAAAGCCATGCTCCGCTGGTTGCCTGCCTCGCCAAAATAGGTTGCGGCCTCCTGGTATTTATCCTTTCCCAACAGGTAATCTTGCTCATAATCATAAAGGTCGCCCATATAACTGCTGATATAACCCGCCTGGTTATAATCCTCATGTCTCAGGGCGGTCTGAAGAGATTCCTTGTAGATTTTCATCGCCCGCTCATACTCCTTGTCCACCTTGTAGGCACGGCCCAGGTAAAGCCCCATTCGTGCCTGCTCATGAGGCGTGCCGTGCGATTTAAGATACGCGTACGCCTGCTTGAAAGGTTCCGGAAGGGGAAGATCCACATAAAGCGTATCCGCCACTCGCCCATAAAGCATGCACCAACGGACCAGCGAGCGATCGTCCAGTTCCTCGGGCAAGCTGACGCTATCCAGCAAGACAAGCGAACTATCCGGACGCGACGCAAATAAGAGCTCCGCACGATCAATAAGCGACGACTCTCGCCGTTCGTCCGCACAGCCAACAAGCGACCCTAATAAGAGCAATATGCCTAACAACCATTTCCCCATTTCGTTTCTCATTTCAAAAACCAAAGATATAAAACAACCGAAAATTGGCAAGAAAAAATATCGAGGAACAAGCTCGGTCATCACCTCCACTCCGTCCGGAGAGAAACCGTTGATCCGGTCATCACCTCCGCTCCGTCCGGAGGGAAGCTGTTGATCCGATCATCAGGCCCGCTCCGTCCGGAGGGAAACCGTTGATCCGATCATCAGGCCCGCTCCGGGCGGAGGGAAACCGTTGATCCGATCATCAGGCCCGCTCCGGGCGGAGAGAAGCCGTTGATCGCCCTAAAAGCGGGAGAAACGCGTTATTCGCGCCCAAGATTTGGAAAATCGGGATTTTATCCTTAAACTCGCAGCATAACCATTAAAATGAATAGATTATGAACGAGTATTTTACCCTTTGCAACACCCGTAGGGCACATGTCAATGAGTTTTTCACGCTTGCCCAACAAATCCTTCAGGCCGCTAAAGAGATGCTGGCGGAAACCGAGGCACAACCTAGAATCGCGACTTACGAGAGCGCCGTAACCGCATTCGACGAGGCCCTGAAACAGAGTACCAAGAACAGTTACACCGCATCGGTCGAGCTGGCCGACGAGGCGGTCGACGAGACGTGGAGCGCCCTTTGGGGCATGACGAAAATTATGGTGAAACACCCGAATCTTGACCGGCGGGCGGCGGCGGCACTGGTCTACGACATCATGTACAAATATGGCAACGTAACCAAGCTCTCCTATAAGGAGGAATATGGCCGCCTGCACAACCTGACGCAGGATCTCGACAACCTGGGCGAGGAAAAGCTGAAGCTGGCTTACGTGGACGAATGGTTCGCGGAACTGAAGAAAAGGATCGCCACCTACGAGACCGCGGAGGAGGGTCGGCTTGGCGAGGAGGATGCCCGTCTGGTAGGCGCCGTCAAAGCGGCACGCGAGGCGACCGAGAACGCGTTGCGCCAGTTCCTCCGCCAGGTAGAGGCCTTGATCCTCCTCAACGGCGAGAGCGATTATCAAGCGTTTGTCGCGCGCGCCAACACGCTCTTCTCGGAAATGCGAACAGTGCTCAAATCGCGCCAGACACGAGCCGCCAACAAGACGGAAGAGGATGGGAAAGCGGATCCCAGCCTGCCACCCCGCGATCCGGATCCTGAGATCGCCCCAGGCCTCAACGACGATGAGGAAGAGGACGGCGGAACGCCAGGCGATATCTGACAACATAAGATAGTCAAGACGTGAAAAGGGCCGTACCTTTAGCTAATGGTACGGCCCTTTCTCTATTTATTCACTTTAAATCCTTCTCTCATCTCGTCCGCTCCACCACGAAATCGGCGAGCATCATCAACGCCTCCCGGGCCGCGGACTGTGGCAACAGGGAGAGCTTCGACACCGCCTCATCGCGGAACGCCAGCATACGGCTCTCGGCGTAGGCGATGCCGCCATTCGCCTTGGCGAAACGGATCAGCGCCTCGACGTTCGCGTCGGTAAAGTCTTTCGAGCGGATGATCGCACGGAATCGGTCGGCCTCTTCCCGATCGCCCTCACGCAAGGCATAGAGCAAAGGCAGCGTCACCTTGCCCTCACGGATATCGTTGCCGGTCGGTTTGCCGATATTGGCCTCCTTGAAGTAATCGAAGATGTCGTCCTTGATCTGGAACGCGTAGCCGAGCGACTGGCCAAAGTCGCGGCAGATCGCCACGATCTCAGCGGACGCCTGGGCGGAAATAGCCCCGATCTCGGCGCAAGCGGAGAGCAACGAGGCGGTCTTCTTGTGGATCACCTGCATATAGCAAGCCTCGTCCATAACACTCTCATCGGCCGTCTCGAGCTGTTTGATCTCCCCTTCCGAAAGGTCGCGCCCGAGGCTCGAGATAATCCCGACAATGCGCATATCACCTGTCTGGATCGAGCGGATCAGGGCGGTCGAGAGCAGATAATCGCCCACCAGGACCGAGATCCGATTGTCGAAAATAGCGTTGAGGGAAGGAAGCCCGCGGCGTTGCTTCGTCTCGTCGATCACGTCGTCGTGGATCAACGTCGCCGTATGCAAAAGCTCCAGAAGGACAGCGGAATTGATGGACTGGTCTGTCACACGGCCACAAGCCTTGGCGGTGAGCAGGACGAGAAGAGGGCGCACGTGCTTGCCGGTTGAGCTTAAGATCACGTCAATGGCGGCTTGCAACCGATTCGTCTCGCTACGCAACGAGCTCTCGAAATCATCATTGAACCGTTTGAACTCAGCGGCGACAGGCTCTTCTATTTTTCGTCTATCCATCATATGCACTCAAAGATCCGCAAAAGTAACAAAAACTATCGAGTCAACGCATTTTTTCGTACATTTACCCAAAATTTGTCCCACTAAAACGTGTTAAAAGCAATGAAACTATTCCTCATAGACGCGTACGCGCTCATTTACCGTTCCTACTACGCGTTCATCAAAAATCCGCGGATCAACTCGAAAGGGATGAACACTTCGGCCATCTTCGGCTTCATCAACAGCCTCGAGGATGTCCTGAAACGGGAGAAGCCGACACATGTCGCTGTCGCGTTCGATCCCGCCGGCCCGACCTTCCGCCACGAGGCTTTCGAAGCTTACAAGGCGCAACGCGAGGAGACACCCGAGGCGATCCGCCAATCGGTGCCGATCATCAAGGAGATCATCCGGGCCTATCGCATCCCGATCCTCGAGGTTCCCCGCTACGAGGCGGACGACGTGATCGGGACCATCGCCAAGCAGGCCGCCCTCGAGGGATTCGAGGTCTACATGATGACGCCCGACAAGGACTACGGCCAGTTGGTAGCGGACAACATCTTCATGTATCGCCCCAAGTTCGGTGGCGACTATGAGACGCTGGGCGTCGCCGAGGTGCTCAAGAAATACCAACTGAAAGATGTCTCGCAGGTGATCGACCTGTTGGGCTTGATGGGCGACAGCTCCGACAACATTCCCGGTTGCCCGGGCGTCGGCGAGAAGACCGCCCAAAAACTGCTCGCCGAGTTTGGCGACATCGAGAACCTGCTCGCGCATACCGACCAGCTGAAAGGCGCCCAAAAGAAAAAGATCGAGGAGAACGCCGAGCAGATCCGCTTCTCCAAATTCCTCGCGACGATCAAGACCGACGCGCCGATCCAGTTCAACGCCGCCGATTGTGTCCGGGAAAAACCGGATGAGGCTCGATTAATAGAAATTTACACAGATTTAGAATTTAGAACATTTATCGACCGATTGACCAAGAGCGACCAAAAACAGCCCAAAAAGGCCCCCGCTGAACCCTCGCTCTTTGAAATATTTGCGCCCGAGGGTACGGACGATTCCAAATATTCGATTCTCGCGGAGTTAAAGTCGACCCCTCACACCTATCATCTCGTTGATACAGAAGAAAAAAGAGTGGAATTAGCCCGCTTTTTAGAGGGTCGTGAATTTTTCGCGTTTGACACGGAAACAGACAGCGTCGAGCCATTGACCGCAGGATTGGTGGGCATGTCGTTCGCCGTCGAGGAATTTGAGGCTTGGTACGTGCCCGTTCCGGCCGACAAGACGGAGGCGACTCGCATCGTGAATCTCTTCGCCCCTGCCCTACGCGACCCGCGCTCGACCAAGATCGGACAGAACATCAAGTTCGACATCCTGGTGTTGCGGAAATACGGCTTGCGGGTAGAAGGACCGTTGTTCGACACGATGATCGCGCACTACCTCCTCAACCCGGAGTTACGCCACAACATGGATTACCTTGCGGAGACCTACCTTAAATATAAGACGGTCCACATCGAGGAGTTGATCGGTCCCAAGGGCAAGTCGCAACGCTCGATGCGCGACGTGCCGGTCGCCGAGGTCGCGGAATATGCCGCCGAGGATGCCGACGTCACTTTACGTCTCCGGAACCAATTCGCCCCGAAGATCGAGGAGGCCGGCGTGCATGAGCTGTTCTACACGATCGAGATGCCGCTGATCTATGTCCTCGCCGAGATGGAAGCGACCGGCGTCACGCTCGACACCGCCGCCCTCAAGCAATCCTCCGTCGAGCTGACGGCAACCATGAACCAGCTGGAGCGGGAGATCATCGAGCTGGCGGGAAAAAGTTTCAACGTCAACTCAACCCGGCAGGTCGGTGAGATACTCTTCGATCACCTGAAACTCGACGACAAGGCAAAAAAGACCAAGAGTGGCGGCTACAGCACCAGCGAGGAGATTCTCGAGAAGCTTCGTCCCAAACATCCGATCATCGGGAAGCTGCTGGAATATCGCGGACTGAAGAAGCTGCTCAGTACCTACATCGACGCGTTGCCCGAGCTGATCCATCCGGAAACGGGCAAGATCCACACCTCGTTCAACCAGGCGGTCACCTCAACCGGACGACTCAGCTCGACCAACCCCAACCTGCAAAACATCCCGGTACGTGATGAGCTGGGGCGCGAGATCCGTAAGGCCTTTATCCCCGACAACGAGGATTGCATCTTCTTCTCGGCCGATTATTCACAGATCGAGCTGCGCATCATGGCGCACCTCAGTCAGGATCCGCACATGATCGAGGCCTTCCAGAGCGGTATGGATATCCACGCCGCCACGGCAGCCAAGATCTATGGCGTCGCGCTCGATGAGGTGACAAGCGACATGCGTCGCAAGGCGAAGACCGCCAACTTCGGTATCATCTATGGTATCTCTGTCTTCGGCCTGGCCGAACGACTCAGTATTCCCCGATCCGAGTCGAAGGAGTTGATCGAGGGTTATTTCAAGACCTATTCGAGAGTCAAGGAATACATGGACGAGAGCATCGAGACCGCTCGCCAGAACGGCTATGTCGAGACCATCTTCAAACGGAAACGTTACCTGCCGGATATCCACTCGCGCAACGCCGTTGTCCGCGGTTATGCCGAACGCAACGCCATCAACGCCCCGATCCAAGGCAGCGCGGCCGATATCATCAAGCTGGCGATGGTCCGCATCTACCAACGTTTTGAGGCGGAGAAGCTGAAGAGCAAGATGATCTTGCAGGTACACGACGAGTTGAACTTCAATGTCTATAAGGAAGAGGCAGAACTGGTGAAAAAGATCGTCCTGGAAGAGATGGAGAAGGTTGTTCCACTGCGCGTGCCCCTCATCGCCGACTGCGGCGAGGGCCAAAACTGGCTGGAAGCACATTAAAACCTCATAACAATGAGCATGCGGGTGACACGGATTCAACATCCGTGTTCATCCGCATACTTATTATATATGTATTAATGTTTCACGTCGAAGACCCGCACATAAGGAGTCGATGTCGTATAAGGCTCCCAGCGTTCCAGGCCCGCACCATTCGGATCACCGTTTTTCATGAAATTGGTCCAGTAATCCAGCATCAAATTACTCAAGTCGTAATCCCCTGCCGTGAAAGGACGCCATGCACGCTGAAGCGTCCCAAATACATACCACAACTCCGACGAGTGAAAAGCACCGGAATCGTCACCCGGCAACGGACGGGCAAAATGATAGATGTAAGCCGGACGAATGTCGTGCTTAGCGATCTCCAAAGAGAAATCATAATGAGATTGCCCAGTCTTGAAAATACCCATGTCATCTTCCGTACCACCCAGCATATAGGGAATCGAAGGAATAGAGCCGGCACGTGTCGCGTTCTTCAGGTTTGCGGTCAAGGCATAGCCGTCGATCATCGGCGACAACAGACGGAACCCCTTCTGCTTTGCCATCCAGTTACCATAAGCCTCCTGGATCTGTTGAGTCGTCAACGAGCGTAACTCTTCTGCCGAAACATCCCCGAAAACACCTTCGCCAATCTTCTCATAGTCGGCCAAAGTATCATCCGAATCAATACCGTCCAAACCGCCACCGCTTTGGATAATGGCTCTCGCGATCTTTCCCTTTGTCAAGGGCGAAGCCACCAGACAACGGACGCTCATCGCTCCCGCGCTCTGTCCAAAGATCGTGATGTTATCGGGATCGCCACCAAATTGGGCGATATTCTCACGCACCCAATCCAAAGCGGCAATCTGATCCAGCAAACCATAGTTGCCGGAAACGCCATGTTCGCTCTCCTTGCTCAAAGCCGGATGAGCCATGAATCCCAACAGACCAAGCCGATAATTGATTGTCACCAACACGACACCCCGACGGGCGAAAGCCTCGCCATCAAACTCCTTTTCATAACCGAAACCGCCCATAAAAGCGCCGCCATGAATCCAGAAGGCCACCGGCAACTTGGCATCAGTCTTACCCGAAGCCGGTGTCCATACGTTCAGGTAAAGACAATCCTCGCTTCGCATCGGATCGCCCTCCTGATAAAACTCCTTGACATAATCAATTCCCTGAGCGGGTGGATTACCGCTATGATCCCGATCCGGTTGGATCGAGGCCGGGCCAAACTTATCCGCCTCCAAAATACCCATCCAAGGTACAACCGGCTGAGGCGCTTTCCAACGCAGATCGCCCACCGGAGGCGCCGCATACGGAATACCTTTATATAAGTCAACACCCGCAGTTGCCGTTTCGACACCCCGCACTTGTCCGCCCGTAATCTCCAAAACCGGAGTCTGGGCACCAACATTCATGCCTAATCCCAAACCAATGGCGACAATAGCCGCCCAAATGAAATCTCGTGTTCTCATAATATTAATATGGTATTACTCTGCCTAAAGGTAAGCAAAAAAAATTGAGCCACAAAACCTGGCCAACGCACGGATTCATGAATCACGATTGTAGTTCTCTTGTCATACTCCCGCAAAACACGGGGGCTATCTTCGCGGCATACGAAAACAAAAACAAAAGAGAGATGAGAAGATTTTATTTACCTGTCATATTGGCGCTCGCGGCGCAAATCTGTTTTAGTCAAACTCGCGACAAGGACTTGGATATCCCCGACTTGGACAATTACCAAACGCTCAAATGCGATTTTCACATCCATACCGTCTTCTCCGATGGTCTTGTCTGGCCAACCGTCCGGGTTGATGAGGCTTATGCCGAAGGATTAGACGCGATCGCCTTGACAGAACATATCGAGTATCGCCCGCATAAACAGGACATACAGGCTGATCATAACCGTTCTTATGAGCTGATCAAGCAATACGCGAAAGACAAGGATGTCATCCTGATCAAGGGCAGTGAGATCACCCGCGATATGGCACCGGGCCATCACAACGCGATCTACATCAACGATAGCGAACCGCTCGACACACCTGATTATATGAACGCGTTCAAGGCCGCCAAGGCGCAAGGCGCGTTCATCTTCTGGAACCACCCGGGATGGGACGCCCAACAGCCCGAGGAGACGAAATGGTGGGACGTGCATACCCAACTTTACGACGGAGGATACATGCAGGGCATTGAGGTGGCCAACGGCAGCTCCTATTTTCCCGAGGCGCAACAATGGTGTCTCGACAAGAAGCTGACCATGATCGGCAATTCCGATATCCACCAACCGATACAGACAGACATCGATTTCAGTAAAGGCGAGCACCGCACGATGACGCTTGTCTTCGCCAAGGAACGCTCGGCGGAAGGCATTCGTGAGGCACTCAACAACCGACGTACCGCCGTCTTCGTTGGCGAGAAAATTATCGGCGAGGAGGCTTGGTTGAAAGAGCTGTTCAAGAACGCCGTTAAGGTTGAGAAGGTCAACCGCGGCAAAAGCAGTGTCCAACTGGTTGTCTACAACAACTCGGACCTTACCTTCTACCTGAAAAAAGGTGAGCATGATCCCAACCTGACCTACTTCCGGGAGTACAAGATCGCCCCGAAATGCAAGCACACGATCAGTGTACGCCTGAAAGAGCCCGCAACCTCGGGACATATCGATTTCGAGGTAACCAACCTGTTGGTGAGCCCTAATAAAGGACTAGATTATCAACTCTTTTTTTAGAAGACACATACATATACATTTTCAGACCAAAGTCCCTGGAAAAACGAAGGCTTTATGTCCCAGTGATGAGACATAAAGCTGTTTTTTTATATCCTATCCAAATCCGGTAATCATTAGTGTCCCGTTAAAATGGGACGAGTTAAACAATTAATCAAATAGCCCCGGAATAATGGGATTATATAGATCT
>USAD01000106.1 GCA_900552415.1 uncultured Parabacteroides sp. | reverse complement strand
GCCGAGAACATCCAGACGAGTTTCACGTCATTCAACCAGAAATTCAAGAGTTCCAGCAGTCTCAACTCGCCCGAGGGTGATAAACTGTTCCACGAGATGAAGGCACTCCTTCAGGAACAATTCCCTAAAATAGAGGAGACAAGCCCCTGTCCAGAGATCCAGCAGAACATTGATCTCTATAACAGTTATGTCGACTCCATCCAATTCGTCCAAAGCCCATTCCAGATCAAGATACAGGAGCGGGAAAAGCCCCAGGAGCTCGACTTAAGCGCCGATTACATCCTGATGATGGCACGCAAAATAGACAGTAACGTCAACAAATGGCTATTGAGTTCCGATCCGGTCGAGAAAAGAGACCTGGAAAAGTCATGCGAAGAGATCATCAACTCGATACAGACGCACGTGAACCAAGCGGCCCGAATCAACGCGAAACAAAAAACAGCCATCGCGATCTTCAAGGAGGCAAAAGACTATTACCACCGAACCTGCGTAAAAGAATAGCCTTATGGACAAGAGGAAAGGAATAAACCGGAACAAATGGTCGCTGATCGCCCTTCTCTTGTGGACGCTGTCACTCTGCCCCTGTCTCCACGCTCAAAACAATGAGCAAGAGCAATTCATCGAAGAGACACAGCTTCTTGAAATCGAGGGCCGCATGCTTTTCTTTTACGATCAGCTGCAGGAGATCGCCAATAAGCTCCCGCTCTACACGGCCGATAATCTCCCGAAAGCCAGTCAGCAGGTTTCAGCGATCGACTCCAAATGGGCGATCTATTGCCAGACCAGACAAGCGGAAATCGCGAACGATGACTCACTCTTGCAAATCGTCGCCAACTATCAACTGGTCAAACAGGGCCTGTTGGATTCCATCGCCTATAAGAAACACTATTTCGAGGCGGTGGCCGATTTTGGCGAGGCAGAAATCTTTATCGCCTCGCAAGACAGCGTGTACGAACGGCTCTACGAGACGGCTATCGAATATTCGCTGCTGAAACAACTGGCCGCCCAGCTCGAGACCCTTAAGGGAAAAGAGCAATTGCTGCTCGCCGACATCCAGGCCAAATACGAGGTCGCGAAAAACATCGCGCAGGAGTTCGGTGAGTTACAACCTCGGTTCCAGATAATCGAGGAAAACTTCATCACCCTGAAAAATAATTCCGAAAAGATACAGGCCCAAGAATATAAGCCCATATTCCAAAGGATCAAGGATTATCTCTATGGCCTGGCCGCGGTCGCAATGATCCTCATGTTCATCAATATGGCACAAGCTAAAATCAAGATGATCAAACAGGCTAGGGAAAACGCCAAGAAACTCAGCCAGATGATGAACAAGGACGAGAACGATTACCCGACCATCTAACGAACAGAATAGTTAACTCGATAATTATTTGTCACGATGAACATTTATAAGATATCTTTCCTGCTGGTTATGGTCCTGATCCTATCAGGATGCGAGAACCTTATGCCGACCGACGGGAAGCATAAGGAGGACAATAACCTCAACATCCTGAATATTGAATTCGAGCCGGAGCACAAATATTTCCATACGGATGTCAAGCTTAATGACAGTATCGCTGCTCTCCTGCTACGCAATGATACGACCATCAAGTTCCATGTCGAGGAATACATGCAAAACAGGTTGTCGGATCCCAGAACCGTGCCAGAACTGGTAAATATCCAGAACATCAAGGTGCAAGAGATCGCGAACCTCGACCTGAATATCCTGGCCCTGGCCGACCTGACACTCGACTCTGTCAAGATCGAGAGCCAAAAACGGGCGATCAAGGGGCTGAAGGAGCTGTTCTCGCTCAACAACCTTCACATCGCCTTTATCAAGAACAAGAGTGTCTCTGAGACCATGACCGCGACCGATTATGTCCTGGACAACTATTTCAAGGCCGACCATGGCCAGAAATACCTCTATCGCTCCATCCTATCCAAAATAGATGAGCTTAAAGGACATGCCTCCACCTATTTCCCGGAGGTCCAGCAAGACACGATCTCAAGGCATCTCACGCCCAAGCAGGATGTCTTGATCATCTTCTCGGACGGAAAGGTTTACGACAAGGATATGCCGCTCGATCCCGATCATTTTGCCTTACAAAGATCAATTGCCCAAAACAGCGACTCGATCACCCAATTCCCGATCTTTTACATCAACCTGGAAACAAGAAGCGACAAACAGGGCGAAGAATCTGAGATTATCTCCAACACGGACGAGGAGGCCGAGACTCTCATGCAGGTCCTGTGCCAAAAGACGAACGGCAAGTATCTCAACTCGTACGACCAGAATACCATCCTGAACGATATCCTCAACCTGTTCGACAAGCAATACGCGAATTACCGCTTCTCGTTTGTCAATCCCGACCTGAAAATCTTCAGGGGATTGGAACGTACGCTGCAGCTCAGTTGCTACCAGGGCGATAGCCTGATCGCCTCCGATTTCATCAAATACAATTTAGGAAGCATCTATAACCCCATCATCATCAACGGACTGACGACCTTCCAGGTGATCCTGCAAGGCAGTTTGCTGGGACTCTTGACTCTCCTGCTGCTTTACATGATTTTCCAGTTCATCACCCCAAGTATCCATTACTTGATATTCAAGAGGAAACATGTCACCCGTTATACCGGCAAGAACATGAGTTACAACGGTATCCTGGTCGAGCCGGATTGCTATTATTGCAAGGCGCCATTCGAGGCCGGAGATGAGATCGTAGTCAAATGCCAGCACGTGCTCCACAAGTCCTGCTGGGATGAGAACGAATATAAATGTCCGGAATATGGCAGGAACTGCAAGACAGGCAGCCATTATTATAACCGGAAAAACCTGTTCGACCGGCGAAACGCGTCGTTCTATCTCGCTTGGATCCTGGCCGGGACACTCGCGGGCCTGATCGCCTGGATCTGCTTCACGGCCAATGCTCACAGCAATGAGAAATCCGTGTTGATAAACATCATCCACCTCATATTCGAGGTCGATCCCAATTCGCCACAAGCCAGCGTCTTAATGGATGAATATGGCAGCCATCTCTATTTCCTGCCATTCTATGGCCTGAACATCGGCTTCTTCCTGACTTTCTTCCTGAGCCTGCTCACGGGCCACGGGCGCTGGTTATGGAAACGCTCCCTGCTGGTCGTCGCCAAGGCGATCGTCGGCGGCCTGTTCGGCTATCTCTCTTTCCTGATCGGATGTATCATCTCCATTACCCTGAATTTCAAGGATAACTCCTTCCTGATCGACTGGATTCCCTGGATGCTCAGCGGATTCGTCATCACCTTGGCGGTCGCCTACGGGACGGACATCAAGCTCAAGAAGGCGTTGGTTGGCGCCGTCATCTCCATCATTTTCGGGTTGGGCTCGATGTATTTGTGGTCGTTCGCCTTCAATTCGCAAATCGATACCCGCGAGTTCCTGCTCCTGAGCTACATGATCTATTGCGTCGGGTTTGCCATCAGCGTAGCGGCAACCTGCCCAAAATCGGAGCGCTATTTCCTGCGTGTGGAGGGACCTATCAAGGAGATGGACATCGCGCTCTACAAATGGATGAACGCGACGATCCGAAACAAGCGGGTAACGATCGGCAAGTCCGTCAATTGCGACCTGCAAATGTCGTGGGACTTGACTAGCCAAATCGCGCCCCAACAGGCCGAAATACGGATGATCAACGGCAACATCTACCTGATCGCTACCGAGGATGGCGTCAGCACGATCGACCAAAAGCCCATCAAACCCAATACCAGGAAACGGCTCTATCATGGCTCTAAATTCCGGATCGGGAAAACAATCTTCACCTACATCGAAAAAGACCTCTAAAAAGAGAGGCCCACTGAAATGTTCAGAAGTCCCACCGGAGCTCCGGACAAGCCGCTGAAATGTTCAGAAGCCCCACCGAAGCACCGGTGAGGCTTCCGAAAAGTTATTTTGTCATTCTGGCAGCCGGTTGGGCCTTCTGAAAAGTTCAAAAGCGAAAACGACACTTCGGATGCCCTTTTGAAAAATTCAAAAGCCCCACCGGAACTCCGGTGAGGCTTCTGAAAAGTTATTTTGCCATTCTGGCAGCCGGTTGAGGCTACTGAATTTTTCAGCGATCATCCATCAAGGCATCGGCTCGGCCGAAGGCGGCGGTGTCGCGATTCCCCAATTCTTATTGGCTTTCGGCCCCATCTCCAACTCCAACAGACCACCGTTGGCGATCGCGGCGTGATCGAACCAGGCCTGATTAAGCTCCACGCCATTCAGCTTGGCCGACTGGATATACTTGTTCTCCGCCGAGGCGTTGTTCGCCCGAATCTCGAAGATCTTTCCGTCGCCCAGATCCATCTTCACCTCCTTGAAGACCGGGCTACCTATATTATAAGAAGGCATACCCGGTGTCACCGGATAGAAGCCCAGCTGGCTGAAGACTACGAAGGCCGACATGCCACCGCCATCCTCATCGCCCGGAACGCCCATCAAGTCATTCCGGAACCACTGGTTCAACAATGTGCGGATCCGCTTTTGTGTCATCCAAGGCTTACCGGCGTAATTATAAAGATAAGGAATATGCAAGCTCGGCTCATTGGCCATCGAATACATACCCACATTACCCGTATGATCCGGCAAGAAAGAGTAGAATTGCCACTTCGACATGCCCAGAGGCGTGTTGAACATCGAATCCAACGCGGCGGTAAAGACCTCATTGCCACCAATCATATTGATCAGGTCAGCCACATTGTGCTGCACGTCCCAACGATAAATGAAACCATTATTCTCGTCGTAATAATCACGGGCGCCCAAACCACCATCATAACGATAATCTACCTTCGGCAGGAAGTTGCCGTCCTTATCTTTCGGATGGAAGAAGCGGGTCTCCGGATTGAAGACATTCCGGTAATTATAAGCGCAACGCAAGTAATGCTCCGCCTCATCGTTCTTGCCCAGCTCCCTGGCGATTTGCGACAGGCACCACTGGTCGTAAGCCGTCCCCAGAGTGACAGCGATCGGCTGGCGTTTCTCCCAGATCGAGACATTCGGGACGGTCTCCTTCTCGCCCGGGCGCAAAGCCGGGATATAGCCATGCTCCTTATAGAAATCATCCAACCAGCCGGCGGGCTTGTCCGACCAAGGGATCAAGGTCTTCTCCTCGATACCTTTCCGGCAGGCGACGTAGGCCTTGTCCAGGTCAAAGCCATGAAGCCCCTTGCGATAAGCGTCGATCACGGTCGCCACCGCATGATTGGAGTTCATGCGGCGCGTATCGCCTGTCACCTCCGGGAAGGTCGGCATCCAGTTCGTGCCCATCTGCTCGGCCATCAAGAGATAAGAGTTGATAATATCCGTCTCCAGCTGGGCGTCGATCAATATCCGCAAAGGATGCGTCGCCCGATAAGTATCCCAAATCCAATCGTCCGTATAGAAAGACTTGCCCCCATCATCATGAACCTGGCCATCGAACGCGCTATAATAACGCCCATCCTCGCTCAGGCAGATCGGCCGCTCGAAACAACGGTAAAGAGAGGTATAGAATACCGCCTTATCCGACTCAGAGCCACCTTCAACAGAGATCTTGCCCAAAGCGACGTTCCATTCGTTACGTGCCTTCTTGGCAGCGACGTCCACATCATAACCCGCGATCTCGCGATACAGGTTCTTCTTGGCCTGCTCCTCATCAATGAAAGAGACGCCGTAGCGCACGCCTATCGTCTTCACCTCCGGAGCAAAAGCCAAAGCGATGGCCGCTTGCTCACCTTCGACAGAAGTCTTTGAGGCGTCGATCGCGCCAGCCGACAACGCGCCGGCCTTCGTCGGCTTCTGGTCCGTCTCCACATAGAGATAGACCTTCGTCTTCTTGTCGATGTACTGATAACCGCTGACAGCATCTTCCGAATACTTCATCTCACCATTCCGTGAGTTGAAAACCAAATAGCCATTACCCGTATTACCGAAAGCGATCGAATAAACCGCGCTCTGATGAGAGGGCGCATAATCCACCTGAATATTCGCCTCATCCAGATAAACCTGATAACGATATGGCTTGATCTTTTCCTGATCATAGCTGTAAACGATTACCGGAAGCAAGTCCGCCTCGTTTCCCTGATAAACGCTCAGGTTAAATGCTGAGCGCTCCCGATGGTTGGTGACGATGATAGGCAGTCCATTCAACCGGTCGCCCGTAAAGTCGGCCCGCTCAGGATAAACACGCAACATACTGTTCGGCAAATGCACCGTCGGGAAAGTCGGCACCAACAGATGACTGATATTTCCCATATAAGGATTCACATAGTCGACAGGATCCTTAGTCACATCGAAGCCCTCGCCTGATTGCCCGCACGACAACAGCCCTACCGACAGGGCGATGGCCATCAATGTATTCTTAAATGTATTATTCATAAGTATTAAAAATGGATACAATGATTACTTCTTCATCTTCCCTGAAATCGGTTGCAACTTACTGATGCCTTCCTCATTCACGGAGAAAGAATAAGGCATATCTTCCGCCTTCGTACCACGAGTCATGTTCGGTTGGTCGCTCATCGTGATATCGATAACGCCACCCTTCATCATCTCGTTATGATCCAGGTAATTCTTGGTATACTCCTGACCATTGAAACGCATTGACTCGATATAAATGTTCTTGTCGCTATTCGCCGGAGCGTTGATCACGAGATTCTTACCATTCTCGAAATGGATCGTAGCCTTCTTGAACAACGGCGCTCCCAAGACATACTGTGTCGTACCCGGAGCGACCGGATAGAAGCCCAGGGCCGTAAACACATACCAGGCCGAGGTCTGGCCATTATCCTCATCGCCGCAATAGCCATCCGGCGCCGGCGTATACATCCGGTCCATCACCTGACGCAACCAATACTGCGCTTTCCAGGGCTGGCCCGCGTAATCATACAGGTAGATCATGTGCTGGATCGGCTGGTTGCCATGCGCGTAATTGCCCATGTTCATTACCGTCATCTCGCGGATCTCATGGATTACCTGACCATAATAGCTATCGTCGAACAACGGTGGTACATTAAATACGGAGTCCATCATCATCACGAAATTCTCCTTACCACCCATCAAGTTAATCAATCCCTGAGGATCGTGGAATACCGACCAGGAATAATGCCAGCTGTTACCCTCCGTGAATGCGTCACCCCATTTTAACGGCGAGAACGGCGCCATGAACTCACCACTCTCCAACTTTCCACGCATCAACTTTGTTTCCGGATCAAACAGGTTCTTATAATTCAAGGCACGACGAGCGAACAACTCAACCTCCTTTTTCGGACGTTTCAACTCTTTCGCCATCTTCCAAATGCACCAATCGTTGTAAGCGTACTCCAAAGTGCGGGCCGCGTTCTCATTAATTTTCACGTCGTAAGGCACATAACCCAACTGATTATAATACTCATGTCCCAAACGGCCTGTGGAGGAAACGGTCGGATGCACATTTTCCGTACCATGAATAAGACCCTTATACAAGGTTTCCAGATCCTCGACCTTGACCCCCTTCATGTAGGCGTCGACCAGGACCGAGGCGGAATTGTTGCCGACCATGCAACCCCGGTGTCCCGGGCTCGCCCACTCGGGGAAGAAACCACTTTCCTTATAGGTATTGATCAAACCTTCTTGCATCTCCTTATTAATAGAGGGGAACATCATGTTCAAGAAGGGGAACAGACAACGGAACGTATCCCAAAAACCGGTATCGGTATACATATAACCCGGCAAAACCTCACCATTATATGGACTATAATGTACGACTTGTCCATTAGCGTCAATCTCATAGAATTTACGCGGGAACAACAACGAACGATACATACAAGAATAGAAGGTCCGATACTGATCCAGATTACCGCCATCAACCTCAATCTTGCTCAGATATTGGTTCCAGGTCGCTTTTCCCTTCTCGACAATCGTATCGAAACTGTCACTACCCAACTCCTTCAAATTGATCTCCGCCTGCTCAGGACTGATAAACGAGGAAGCCACCTTCGCATGAACGATCTCTCCCTTACGGGTAGCGAAACCGATCACGGCACCGACATGATCATTCGTCTGCTCCTTCACGCCCTCACTCAAACTTCCGTTAGAGAAGGTTGCCTCATAAGTGAATGGCTTATCAAACTGGATCACGAAATAGTTCTTGAAATTATCGGGCACGCCACCGCTGTTCTTCGTGGAATAACCAATGATCTTGTTCTCCTCCGGAATGACCTTGATGGAAGAACCCTTATCGAAAGCGTCGACCACGACATAAGAATGCTCATTCTCCGGGAAAGTAAAGCGGAACATCGCGGCCCGGTCGGTCGGCGTCAGCTCAGTCACGATATCATGCTCCGCCAGATAGACCTTATAATAATAGGCCTTAGCCACCTCTCCCTTGTGCGAGAACCAGCTGGCCCGCTTATCCTGGTCAAACTCCGGCTTACCGACGATCGGCATGATCGCGAACTGTCCATAGTCATTGATCCAAGGACTGGGTTGGTGCGTCTGCTTGAAACCACGGATCTTGTTTGCCGTATAGACATACTGCCACCCATCGCCCATCTTGCCTGTTTGTGGCGTCCAGAAATTCATACCCCAAGGCCGGGCGATAGCCGGGTAAGTGTTACCGGTCGACAGCTCGAAAGTCGACTGCGTCCCCACCAAAGGATTAACATACTCCACGGGATCGAATGCGCCCGTGTCATCAGCTTGGGCGGGCTGTAACCAC
>USAD01000105.1 GCA_900552415.1 uncultured Parabacteroides sp. | reverse complement strand
TCTATACTGAAAATTATCCATTAAAAAAACTACAAACACATGAAATCAAAAATGCTCTGCTTGCTAGGCATGATTAGCGTTATCACCTCCTGCTCAAACGACGATGATTTAAGCCAAGAGATCCCTATCTCGGAATTAGTTACCCCTAAAGTAACAGCCACAGTCTCAGACCAGACAAGTGAAAGCCCCATGACCGGTATATTGGAAGCTTATCCTTGCGAAAGCGGAAACTCCATATACTACGGTAACTATGTCGATGGTAAATTAACACCATTCAATGGTTATTACCGGATTTTCGAAGGACACACCTACGGAGAATACAACAGGGTCCTCAATTTACCAAAAGGCAAATACAACATCGTCTATTGGGGCACACCTAAATATGAGGAACCAATCTACAACACACCAGCTATTGTTGAGCCTGGTGTCACGCTTGGCGCCGATGTTTCCCAAATGTATTTTGCCCTTCGTCCCAATAATGACGGCACCTACATGCCTGTTTTTGATATGGTACACGCCGTTAAGGAGACCGATACCTCCAGCGATTTCCAAGCCTCACTCAAACGAGTGGTCGCTGGCCTTAAGGTTATCGTAAAAAAAGAGGACAACGGGCTCTTTGGATCGGAGATCGCAAAAATGCAAATCTTCATACACGACATAGCAGAAAAGATCAATTTCTATACCGCTGAACCTGAGAATATGAGTAAGACCGTTAAATTCGATCTGGTAGCTTCCGCCGACGGTACATCCATGAGCAATGCGACCGTCATGTTATTTCCTTCAGCAGCGACACCGCAACTGGAATTAATGATCACGACACGCGACGGACAAACACAAACCTTATCCAAAAATTTGACATCCACTTTATCGGCCAACACCCGACTGACGTTGAACATCATAATCAAGGATCCCAATCCCGGGGGGAGTGTTACGGGCAACTTTTCCATTGAAAATTGGAAAGAAGCCAGCGAAACCATCGAATTCACCATGGAGAATTGACGAAAGTCAAGAACCATTCTAATAGATAATTAGGACATCCTTTTCCTCTTTTCCACTCCTGGAGAAAAGAAAAGGATGTTTTTTGATTATGTAGACCTTTTACAACTTTAACATTCTGCTTTTCTAACAGATATTTCACTAACAAAATATCAAAAAAAGTTACCCATTTAACTTTCTGGCCCTTATATTCACATCAACCCCTGACAAATTCGTCTAAAAGGACAAGAAATTAGTCAAATTCTCTTTTTATCCTTCCAAAGAGACTTTAAACTAATCACAAAAAGATTCAAAAAGTTATATTCATGAATAATCACCCACCATATTTTGTAATATTGCAACCGGAAAACAAAAGAAATAATGCTTATGGGAGAAATAAAAGGTTATATCTCACAGGTTATCGGTCCAGTCGTAGACATTCACTTCGAGAATGAGATGGAGGGAGACATTGCACTACCTCGCATTCACGATGCGATGGAAATAACCCGGCCCAATGGGAAAATCCTGATTGTTGAAGTCCAGCAACACATCGGAGAAAACACGGTACGAACCGTAGCTATGGACTCGACCGACGGGTTGAAACGAGGCATGGAAGCTGTATCGCAGGGCATGCCTATCACCATGCCGACAGGCGATCAAGTAAAAGGCCGTCTAATGAACGTGACGGGCGACCCCATCGATGGCATGGCGGAACTGAGCCGCAAAGGCGCACTCCCCATCCACCGCGAACCGCCCAAATTTGAGGATCTGACAACCACCCAAGAGGTGTTCTACACGGGCATCAAGGTCATCGACCTGCTAGAGCCTTACCTGAAAGGTGGGAAAATCGGCTTGTTCGGTGGCGCCGGCGTGGGCAAGACGGTGTTAATCAAGGAACTTATCAACAATATTGCCAAAAAACATAATGGATTCTCTGTATTCGCCGGCGTAGGCGAGCGCACACGTGAGGGCAACGACCTGCTGCGCGAGATGATTGAGTCCGGTGTAATCCGGTATGGCGACGAGTTCCTCAAGAGCATGGAAAAGGGCGAGTGGGACTTGTCGAAGGTGGATGCCAAAGAAATGGAGAAATCGCAAGTCGCCATGGTATTCGGCCAGATGAACGAACCACCGGGAGCTCGTTCATCCGTGGCGCTGTCCGGACTGACCATCGCCGAGTCATTCCGCGATGGGGCGAAGGAGGGCGAGAAGAGGGATGTCTTGTTCTTCATCGACAACATCTTCCGTTTCACGCAAGCGGGCTCGGAGGTTTCCGCACTGCTGGGACGTATGCCATCTGCCGTGGGCTACCAGCCTACCCTCGCAACCGAGATGGGCGCTATGCAAGAGCGTATCACCTCCACGAAAAAAGGCTCCATTACCTCCGTGCAAGCAGTATATGTGCCGGCGGACGACTTGACAGCCCCCGCCCCCGCCCCGACTTTCACGCATTTGGACGCTACGACAGTGTTGAGTCGTAAGATCGCCGAGTTGGGAATCTATCCCGCCGTCGATCCATTGGAATCTACCTCGCGTATTCTGGATCCGCTTATCGTAGGTAAGGAACATTACGAAACCGCTGAACGCGTCAAACAAATTCTGCAACGTAACAAGGAGTTACAAGACATCATCTCTATCCTTGGCATGGAAGAACTGTCTGAGGAAGACCGCCTGACCGTGAACCGAGCGCGACGCGTACAACGCTTCTTGTCGCAACCCTTCTCCGTAGCGGAACAATTTACCGGCGTACCGGGAGTAATGGTCTCCATCGAGGACACTATCCGCGGATTTAAGATGATTATGGACGGCGAGACCGACAACATCCCCGAGCAAGCCTTCTTGAACGTGGGCACCATCGAGGACGTGCTAGAAAAGGCAAAACGATTAAAAGAACAACTAAATTAAACCGATATGAAGCTCAACATCGTATCGCCAAACGGCATCCTCTTCGAGGGCGAGGCAGCAAACATCTCGTTCCCAGGCCTGGGAGGCTCGTTCGACGTACTGCCCCATCACGCCCCCATCATCGCAGCGCTAAATGCAGGCACGATCCAGTTTGAGACAAACGGAGAAATGCAAAAACAACCGATACAAGGCGGATTCGTAGAAGTCAAGGACGACATCGTCTCAGTCTGTGTCGAATAAGACAAGAAAGGGTAAAAAAGCTTATGAGTGGAAAATTAAAAATGAGGCTGATGGGATGGATCACGTTCATTAACGCTACCGTCGGCATCGCATTAGGCGGATTGCTATATACGATATGGCCTGATCATTATTTCAAATGGTATCCATCCATCCCTGTTTTCTATTGGCTGACGGCAATGGCCATGACCTACTTCCTCGACTCAGTGAAAAGAAAAAAGGGAGACATGACCGTCACAACTTTCATGGTCGTCCGATTCTGCAAATTCACTCTTGCCATCGTCTTTCTATGGTTATATGCTCAGGTAGTCAATGAACGGCTGAAGATGTTCGGCCTAACACTGATGCTTTTCTATTTCATTTACCTCGGCATGGAAACCTACACGATTTATCTATTTGAGAAGAAAAGAATGAAAAGGGAGAAAAGAGAAAATGAGGAACAATCTCAAAAATAATCGATTCATAGGGTTAATCGTAGGATTGCTCCTGTGCGTGGCGCCGATGATGAAGGCCGACGCCACCGAGGAGGGTGATGTGAACGTGCAAGAAATTGTATTCTCACATATCCAAGACGCTTATACATGGCATATCACCGAGTGGAACGGCAAGGAAGTCGCCATTCCATTGCCCATTATCGTCAAAGGCGATGAGGGCTGGAAGGTGTTCATGTCTAACCGATTGCACCACGGGGAAAACTATGAAGGTTTCTATATCGCCCAAGAAGGCGATCATGTGGGCAAAGTAGTCACACAAAATAGCGCAGGCGAGGAAATTCGTCCGTTAGATATTTCCCTGACAAAGAATGTCTGCGGCTTGTTCTTGAGTTGCGCACTCTTGCTCATTATTATCTTACGGACAGCCCGCTGGTACGGAAAGCATCCGAACGAGGTGCCGAAAGGTTTCACGGGCATAGTGGAAGTCGTGGTCACCTATATTGAGGATGACGTAATAAAGAACTCGATCGGTAAGGAATATTACAAACCTTACTCATCATTTCTACAAACCGTCTTCTTCTTTATCCTGATCAACAACCTGATTGGTATCATTCCTATTTTCCCGGGAGGAGCTAACGTAACGGGCAACATCGCAATCACGTTCGTATTGGCAGTTTGTACCTTTATTGCGGTCAACCTGTTCGCCGCCACCAAAGGGTATTGGAAAGATATCTTTTGGCCAAACGTACCAATCTATTTGAAGTTGCCGTTACCGATCATGCCATTCGTGGAGTTCTTCGGCGTATTCACCAAGCCGTTCGCCTTAATGATTCGTCTGTTCGCCAATATCATGGCCGGTCATACGATCATTCTCGCCTTGACCTGCTTGATTTTTATCACCGTATCGATGGGCGTGGCCGTCAATATGGGTATGACATTGGTTTCCATCGTGTTCTGTGTATTCATGAACTGCCTGGAACTATTCGTCGCCTGTTTGCAAGCTTACATTTTCACCCTGCTATCCGCCAATTATATTGGCTTAGCCAAGGTGAAGGACTAAATACAGTTAAATTATCAATCGAATCACAAAAACAAAACTAAAAACAAATCATTATGTTATCTACAATTTTATTACAAGCCGCAGGAATGGGAATAGCTAAAATGGGAGCTACAGTAGGTGCTGGATTAGCGGCAATCGGCGCAGGTATAGGTATTGGTCTAATCGGAAAAGGCGCCGTAGAGGCTATCGGTCGTCAACCGTCCGCCGCTGGAGAAATCCGGACCTCCATGTTGATCATGAGCGCATTGGTCGAGGGAGTCGCCCTATTCGCTATCGTCGTATGTTTCTTGGGATTATTCCAATAAAATAACGAACACCATGTCATTATTAACACCGGATTCGGGACTTCTATTCTGGATGATCGTATCGTTCGGTATCGTTTTCGTAGTCCTCGCCAAATACGGGTTTCCCGTAATCATCAAGGCGGTAGACCAACGAAAAGCGTATATCGACAATTCCTTGGAGACGGCTCGCAAGGCAAACGAGCAACTCGCCAACATACAAGCGGAGGGAGAGCGTCTGCTTGCCGAAGCCAAGGAAAAACAGAATACGATCATGAAAGAGGCCCTTGCCGAGAAAGATCGGATCATCGAAGAGGCACGTCAAAAGGCGGCTTCTGAGGCGCATCTGCAGATTGAGGAGGCGACCCGGCGTATCCGAGAGGAGAAGGAGAAAGCTATTCGCGAAGTCCGCTCGGAAATTGCGGATCTGTCGATTGCAATCGCAGAAAAGGTGATAAAGGAGAAAATCAATCGGGATAACGAGCATAAGCAAATTATCGACCGATTGCTAAATGAGGTATCGTTTAGTAAATCGTAATCTATGGATATAGGAACTATTTCTTCCCGATATGCCAAAGCGCTCTTCTCTCTCGCAAAGGAGAAGGGCATAGAAGATCGGATATACGAGAATATGAAGGTACTGGCGGAAAATTTCACCGCAGAGCCGGGGCTGAAAGCCGCATTGAGCAATCCGGTCATCACGACCGCCAACAAGGTAAAATTACTCAAAGCCGCCGGAGGTATCCAGGTAAACGATTTATACGTCCGTTTCATCAACTTGGTGATCCGGCACAAACGGGAAATGTTGTTATCGTTCATCGCCTATATCTATATCCATCTGTACCGTACAGAGAAAAAGATCACACGTGTACAATTCGATACTGCTGTCCCAGTGGATGAAAAGATAAAGTCTCATCTGGAAAAGAAATTAAAAGAGGAAACAGGAAGTACGATCGAGTTTTCCGGACGTGTGCAGCCGGAACTAATCGGAGGTTTCCGCCTACGTATCGGCAACTACCGGATAGACGCCAGCTACGCGACACAATTGCGCGACATCCATGCCGGACTGCTCGAGAATCGATAAATAAAGAAGTAGAGGAATATGACAGAACAGATAAAAGTAAGCGAAGTCTCCGCGATCCTGCGCCAGCAATTGGAGGGAATCAATACCCACGTGAAGCTGGAAGAGGTCGGGACCGTGCTGCAAGTGAGTGATGGCGTGGTCCGTATCTATGGCTTGGATAACGCGGAGGCAAACGAGTTGCTTCAATTCGACAACGGAATGGAAGCGATCGTGATGAACTTGGAAGAGGACAACGTCGGCGCCGTGCTGTTGGGACCGACGGACCAGATCAAGGAGGGTGACACCGTGAAACGTACGGGACGAATCGCCTCCATCAACGTGAGCGAAGGAATGATTGGAAGGGTCATCGACCCACTGGGAAATCCACTTGACGGAAAGGGCGAGATCGTTGGCGAGACTTGCGAGATGCCTTTGGAGCGTAAAGCGCCAGGGGTCATCTTCCGCCAGCCCGTGAACGAGCCGTTACAGACAGGTATTAAAGCGGTAGACGCCATGATTCCTATCGGACGCGGACAACGCGAGTTGATTATTGGCGACCGCCAGACAGGAAAGACTTCCATCGCGGTCGATACGATTATCAACCAACGAGGTAATTTCGAGGCCGGCGACCCGGTTTATTGTATCTACGTGGCGATTGGGCAGAAAGGTTCCACCGTAGCGGCATTGGTCAACACGTTATGCGAGAAGGGCGCGATGGATTATACGATTGTCGTCAGCGCGACAGCATCCGACCCAGCGGCGATGCAATACTTCGCGCCTTTCGCGGGTGCGGCCATCGGCGAGTATTTCCGCGACAGTGGACGCCATGCCCTGGTCGTCTATGATGACTTATCGAAACAAGCGGTAGCTTACCGTGAGGTTTCGTTGATCTTGCGCCGTCCTTCCGGACGCGAGGCTTACCCGGGCGATATCTTCTATCTCCACTCCCGTTTGCTGGAACGCGCAGCGAAGATTATCGACCAACCGGAAGTAGCCCGTCAGATGAATGACCTGCCCGACAGCATGAAAGACAAGGTGAAAGGCGGTGGTTCACTGACAGCCTTGCCGATCATCGAGACACAGGCGGGTGATGTATCGGCCTACATCCCAACCAACGTCATCTCCATCACTGACGGACAAATTTTCTTGGAGACCGATCTCTTCAACCAAGGCAACCGACCAGCGATCAATGTCGGCATTTCCGTATCCCGCGTAGGTGGTAGCGCACAACTGAAAGCGATGAAAAAAGTAGCGGGTACACTGAAAATCGACCAAGCTCAATTCCGCGAGCTGGAGTCTTTCTCCAAGTTCGGAGGCGATATGGACCCCGTGACGGCCTTCGCCATCGACAAAGGACAGAAGAACACCCGCCTATTGATACAGCCGCAACACAGCCCAATGCCCGTGGAAGAGCAGATCGCGATTCTTTATTGTGGCACGAAGGGCTTGTTAAAAGATGTTCCTTTGGACAAGGTGCATGAATTTGAGGAAACATTCTTGCAAACGCTACGCACCATGCATCAACGGGACGTGCTGGACGTACTGAGGAAAGGTGTCATCAATGACGAGATCCAAAAGACCTTGGAGGAGATCGCCGGACAGTTATCGGCTTCCTATAAATAATGGCCTATGGCATCGTTGAAAGAACTGAAGCTCCGACTCAGCTCGATCCGGAGCACACAAAAGATCACTGCCGCCATGAAGATGGTTTCCTCGGCGAAACTTCACCGTGCGCAAGCGTTGACGGGACAAACCTTGATCTACGCGAACCAGCTCGACACGATCCTAAAAGGATTGTTATCAGCGGAACACGATCTAGAGTCACCCCTGATCAAGCAACGCCCGGTTAAGCGGGTTGCGGTCGTCGCCTTCTCTTCCAGTACGGGCTTGTGCGGCACGTTCAACGCCAACGTATGGAAAGCCCTCTCGGAAATGATCCAGAACTATAAGGCAAAGAATATCGAGACGCGCCTTTACCCCATCGGGAAAAAGATCGCGAACGAGTTGCGCCGGACCAACGAACCCTTCGTGCCGGATTTTATTTCTTATGGGGAAAGACCAACCTACGAGAGAGCGGTCGACTTGGCCGGACACCTGATGAAGGCCTTCCTCGAGGGCGAG
Organism: uncultured Parabacteroides sp.; assembly: GCA_900552415.1. Taxonomy (GTDB): domain Bacteria; phylum Bacteroidota; class Bacteroidia; order Bacteroidales; family Tannerellaceae; genus Parabacteroides; species Parabacteroides intestinipullorum. The sequence continues at coordinate 731 of USAD01000105.1, read as the reverse complement.
GTGGACCAAGTGGTGTTGCTGTTCCACCACTTCAAGAGCACGGCGACACAGGTGCTAACACGGAAAAGTTACCTGCCGCTCGCATTAGAAAATACGGATGACGCAAACGCTCCCGAGTTCAAGACCGATTACATTCTGGAACCTTCGATGGAAAGCCTGTGCGCCCGGTTGTTCCCAAAATTGCTGAACCTGACCATCTACACGACGCTGCTCGACACGACAACCTCGGAACACGCGGCCCGCATGATGGCCATGCAAACGGCGAACGACAACGCGAACGAGCTCATCCAGGAACTGACACTGCAATACAACAAGACACGCCAGCAAGCGATCACCAACGAATTGCTGGACATCATGGGCGGACGCACGAACTAACGGTCGCGAAACAAACAAAAAGGAGAGCATAGTGATAAAGCCAGGCGAAAACGCCACACGCCAATCGCTATGTTCCCCTTTCTTTTTCTCCATAAGAATCTTTCATTCATGCCTATCCCATAAGCCAGACTCGAGAGAGACAAAACCAACTACCACAAAAAAGTTGAGCCAAAAACAAAAAAAATCCGCAATAATAACGATAGCGATGATGAAACATTGGTTGCTATTGCAATAGCTGCTTGTGCTAATAACTTAGCAAAATAGAATATTTAGTTTTTTATATATTTATAGAAAGGCGCAAATTATGGGTAAAAAATTAATTAAAGTTATGGATACCTCATTTCGTGACGGGTTTC
>USAD01000104.1 GCA_900552415.1 uncultured Parabacteroides sp. | reverse complement strand
CTTGAGCTAAAGACAGTAAAGTTTATATCCGGTAATTTCTTGGAAAAAACGAACAAGTGAACATCAAAAAATGTACCTTCGCTGTTATTATAATAAACTCAAAACTCATTAAACAATATCATCATGAGAACTCTAAACAACATGATCTTAAGAGGCAGTTTCTCCATCTTGTTAGGCCTGCTTCTCATCTTATGGCCAGAGGCGGCCATCAATTATCTGATCATGGCGATCGGCGCCTTGTTCGCCATACCTGGAATCATCTCCATTTTCTCATACCTGAGCCGTCGGGGAAGCGGACCAGAAGCAAACCCGATTTTTCCGGTTGACGCTGCCGGCAGTATCCTGCTAGGCGCATGGTTAATGATCATGCCTTCATTTTTTGTCAATATATTAATGTATATATTAGGAGGACTCTTGGTCTTGGCGGGGGCACAACAAATCATTCAGCTTATCATGGCCCGGAAATGGGCGGTCGTTCCATTCGGCTTTTACCTGTTGCCGACCCTGATCCTCGCCACAGGCGTGATGATCTTGCTTTACCCGTTTGAGGTTATGGCGAACACGCTTGTCGTTTTTGGGGTCGCGATCCTGTTCTATGGAGGCTGCGAACTGATCAACTGGTACAAATTCAAAAGGACACAAGCCTGACATTCGTCAAGAGGCCGCCGTAATAAGAAAGGGTGGCCTCTTGTCCTCAACGGGACTTGCGGTACTCCATTGGAGATACTCCCATATGTTTCTTGAAGAATTTCCCGAAAGTAGACTGGTCGGAAAAATGCAACAGGTCCGCCACTTGTTGCACTGTGGCTTGCGGCGCTTTCAAGAGGACCCTCGCCTCCATGATCAAGGCATCGTCGATCCACTTGTTCGCCGATTTTCCTGTCAAAGTCTTCAATATTAACGACAGATACTGAGGTGTTATAAAAAGCCGCTCAGCATAATAGGCAACACCATGCTGCTCACGGCAATTCTCGAACAACAATTTCAGGAATTGCTCCAACAGATCCTCTTTTCTCGACAAGGCTGGCGAAGCGGTAAATTCTTTTTTAGCGGAAAAGATATTGCCCAACTCCAACATCAAACCAGCCAAGGCGTTTTGCATGATCTCCTTATAGAAGTAATGATCCTTTTGCCTGATCTTGGAACGTACCAAGAGCATCTGGTCGCGAACCACCTCCGCCTCGGAAGGCTCGAATACCGCACATGGATTCTTACGTATCTCCATATAACGCAGCATCGACGTGTTTTTCTGCCGGAACAAACCATAGTCATTCATGAAGGAACTCGACACGGCGATCAAATAACCACGAAAATCCTCATCCACATGGATCATCCGTAAGGTATGGCTCGGCATTAACGTCAGGAAACTCCCCTTAATCAACTTATAGGGCATATGATCCACCGTCAGATCCGCTTCTCCCTCCAATACGAGAAAAAGCGCCAACGCGTTAAGCCGGGCATGCGAGAACAGAGTCTCCCCTCTCGACTTTACGAGCGCCTTATCATATTCCAAAAAAAGCAGATCTTCCTGATAACAATCGGTTACCCCTAATTCTTCTATTACCTCACCAATCTCGACTAATGGTAAATCTCCCATAATTCCTCAACCATTTTCTTCTCTAAAAAACAAAAGCCAAAAGCAAACATACAAATTTTATCCCTTATTAAAGGTATGAGAAGGAAGAAAAGATCCTTAAAAGACTAAAATAACAAATCCACTGTTTGCCGGAAAGAAAAAAAGCACTACATTTGCACCGCTTTTTACGCCCCGTACGTGTGATGGGAAATTAGAAAGCAAAACATCTAATTTTGAGTAACACAATTAATTTTTAGAACAAGATGAAAACATTCCAATTGTCAGGAACTAGCCGTGAGATCTTGGGTCGCTCGGCTGATCAGAAAAGAGCATTGAAGGCAATGCGTAATGAGAACGTTATCCCCGCCGTTCTTTACGGTGGCGAAAAAGTGGTTCACTTCTCAGTAACCAACGACGCTGTTCGTAAATTGGTTTACACTCCGGAGATCTTCGCTGTTGAGTTGACTATCGATGGCAAAACAACCATGGCTGTTATCAAGGAGTTGCAATTCCACCCTGTAACAGACAAGATCCTGCACATCGACTTCCTGGAAGTAACTAAAGAGAAGGCGATCGTTATGGAGGTTCCGGTTGTTCTTGAGGGTCACGCAGAAGGTGTTAAGGCCGGTGGTAAGCTGACTTTGAGCATGAGAAAGCTGAAAGTGAAAGCTACTTACGATCAGATCCCTGAGAAGTTGACAATCAACGTTGATCACCTGGGCTTGGGCAAGACCCTGCAGGTTGGCGCTTTGCATTTCGAGGGTCTGGAGCTGATGAACGCGAAGAACGCTGTTGTCTGCGCTGTTCAATTGACTCGTGCGGCTCGCGGTGCGCAAGCTAAAGCATAAGTTTGAATCACGATATTCAATCATACGGAAAGGGAGGAATATTCAAGATGAATGTTCTTCCCTTTCTCTTATCAATTAAAGGATGAAATACTTAATTACTGGATTAGGAAATATCGGGCAAGAGTATCTAGGCACACGCCATAATATCGGTTTCCGGGTCGTCAACCGACTGGCGGAAAGCCAAGGCGTCTCTTTCAGCGAGGAGCGTTATGGCGCCATCGCCCGCACTAGAGTAAAAAACTGCGAGCTGGTTCTTCTCAAGCCAAACACATTCATGAACTTGAGCGGTAACGCTGTCCGCTATTGGCTGCAAAAAGAGAATATTCCCATCGAGAACCTGCTGATCGTTGTCGACGATATCGCCCTGCCCTTCGGGACACTCCGCCTTAAACCACAAGGTAGCGACGCCGGTCACAACGGCCTTAAGAATATCGCGCAACTCCTGGGTACACAAAACTACTCGCGCCTGCGCTTCGGCATTGGCAACGATTATCCCAAAGGCGGGCAGATCGATTATGTCTTGGGCCATTTCCCTGAGGAGCAACTCCAGCAAATGCCTGAGCTGTTGGACCGGGCGGCCGAGATCATCAAGAGCTTCTGCCTGGCCGGCATACAAATCACGATGAACCAATTCAACCATAAGTAAGAATAACCATGGAGGAAGTTCGTATCGACAAATGGCTGTGGGCCACCCGTGTCTTCAAGACACGGACCATCGCGGCCGACGCTTGCAAGAAAGGACGGGTGATGATCAACAACGTTACCGTAAAACCCTCGCGCATGATCAAAGTTGGCGAGGTCATCCAGGTCCGTAAACCGCCCGTCACCTTCTCATTCAAGGTGCTGGCCCTGTCCGAGAGCCGAATGGGAGCCAAGCTGGTTCCCAATTTCCTGGAGAACGTCACGACGCCAGATCAGTATGAGATCCTCGAGATGAATAAGATCTCAGGATTCGTCAACCGTGCGAAAGGTCTCGGCCGACCTACCAAGAAGGAAAGACGGGAGCTGGAACAATTCACCGAACCGGCATACAGTGGCGACGATTTCAATTTCGATTTCGATTGGGATAGCGACGATGACGACGAGGAATAAGTAAATTTTACTACATTCGCGACACGCATTAATAAAATATATGACATGAAGAACATCAAAATTTTTCCTAAGGACTGGATGCAAATTCATCCATATAAACAGAGTACACCGATTGATTCCTATTATACGAGCCTGGCGAACCGGATTTACGACATGATGGTCGAGACGGAACTGATCAACTCGTTCGAACCGGAAGACACGAAACAGATCTGCATCCGCATGGCTGCCTATTTCGAGGATGTCATCTCCGGCTTGGGCATCTGGCGGGCCTTCATCACGAAATACAAGGAGTTGTTCGGCAAATACCTGCCTTTCTATACACCCGACGATCACTACTACGACGACGAGGTGAACTACGAGGACGTTCGTTTCCTGTTATGGCATTTTACCCAGCAATATCACGGTTTCAAGAAAGGGACATTCGTCAGCCCCGACAACCCAGCGAACGAATCGACCTCCCTGCTCATCTATAACATGTTTTGCGACGAATGGACAACAGCACCCGATAACCCTCGCATGAAGATGGTTTTCGACAAGCAAACACGTTATGACAATCAGGAGAAATATGAGCCATTGCTCTTCTGGTTCCACTACCATTCATACCTGTTCCCCGACGCGAACCGCGAACTGACGGAATATACGCAAACATTATGGAACGAGAACAAGGGCAGCAGCCAGGATCAACTGAGCAACATGATCATGGATACGCACCAGAAACTGGCTTACGTAGGCAAGACCTCCATGCTGGCGCTGACATCGCCCCAGTGGCTGGCCTTGATTTTCCCGGAAGACCATCCGGACCACGCGTTCATGCGCGAGATCGCGGAGCAGTCGCAGGCGGTCATCCCCGACGAGATCGTGGCGCAAAACCAAAAGGAGTACGACAACTTCACCGCCATCGCCAATGGCCAACCGATCCTCTATTTCCAGAAATCCAACGAGCTTGAGAGCTTCCTGAAAGAGAAGATGCCAGAGATCGCCAAGGCGGATTATCAGTTGCCGGGTAACCTGAAAGGGAAAAAACTTGCCCTTTACGCCACCCCGCAAGAGGGCGCTCAAATCATGTCGCTCGACCTGGAGTTCATCAAGGACGAGAACAATCCGTTCTACAATAAGGAGAAAGCGGAGAAACAGGCCCTCTCCTACTTCATTGTCAAGCACTGCAGCATCTATATGCTGAAACTGATGATGGAAAAGGGCATGCTCGCCGACGCGCAGACCAAGAGCCTTACGAGCCAGGAGCGAGGGAAAGCGATCATCCAGGAGAACTGGGAGTTTCTTTCGAGATATTTCATCAAGGAATACGCCCGATAAAACCACTTGGCGGACCCGCCATACGGATTTTTCGAATCAAAAAACCGGTTGGCGGACCTGCCATACGGATTTTTCAAATCAAAAAGCCACTTGGGGGCGAAGCGGAGCCGCCGGAAGACCCGCTCCAGCTCCTCCAGCGAGACCACCTCCTCGCGCCAAGTGACGCCCCCCTCCTGCTGGCTCTTCAAGATATAACGGTACGCGTCCGACAAGTTCTGGGTGAACAGGATGGCGTTGCGCGGGTTATACTCGATCTCGGCCACCAGCGTAGCGAAATTAGCCTGTTTAGCCTAAAACAAGGATCTCTTCACCTTAAAAACAGATACCCAAACGGAATCCCAAATTGCTCCGCCCCGACTCGGCGTAATTCAACAAATCGGTCTCGTTCGTGCCATAACTATAATAAGCGGCGACATGAAAACCGAACCGGCTGTATTTCAACGGGTGGATATTCACGCCAATCTCCGGGGAGACATAAAACCCCCATGGCCGCTCATAATAGCCCACCGTATTGAGATAAGTCGTGTTCTGCTGGTACATGGCGCCCAGTTTGGCTGTCACGTAAGGTTGCACATAACCATTGTCATACAGCGAATAGCTTACCAAGGCTCCAAAAGGCACCTGAAAAGCGGAATGCTGCTGATCCGTCGTCAATGCCTGGGTTGGAGACAAAAGGATTGTCTGTCGCTCCACATACTGATGATTCGTATGGAAACTGGCGAAAGCACCCAACGACCAAGGGCCAGCGACCTCATAACCAAACTCGAAACTCATACCCCAACCACTCAAATGGTTGGCGAAATCCGTACCGATCGGAGCGTTCACCTGCCAATCCAGGTTAAAATGCAACTCATCCGGTAGGTGCTGTGCCCGTCCCTGAAAACCGAAAACGGACAAGACGATCAACAAGGAGGCCAAACCCAGGGCTCTCCAGCTCTTCCTTATCATTATATCCATAGCTATCATCTCCTATTCATGATTAATATACGGCGACTGCTCGAACGACTGGCTGATCGCCCTTTCCACCAAAATCATATTCACTCTCGAGCTGGAGGAGAGCAACCCCTCGCTATTCGCCCGCCAAATGATCGGCAGCTGGTTACGGGAAATATCGTTTTGCTCGGCACTGCCCAAATCCACCAGTTCCAGGACAATCGCCCCAGTATCGTAGCTATAAGAAACCGGGAATGACATATACCAGCCACCGCCCCAATAAGGTCCCCAATAACCAGGATTCCACCAGCCATCCCAAAAGCCGCCCACGAAAGTCGTCATATTCACGCTGACCTCCACATACGTCATCTGCAAGCCGATATCCGCCGATTCCTTATCGGAGGAGCGGACATAACCCCGTGGGTTCATTTCATTCGCAACTTGCGAGATAAGCGTTTGGGCATTCTCATCTTTCCAATACTCACCTTTCAAGCCCTGTCCGGCAACCAATATGCTATCCGCCAGATAATAGGTTGAGGCGCCCGAAAAGTCAAAATCAGAATCATACTGCGTATAGACCGTAAAGTCGCCATCCATCTCATCCATATCCGGATCTTTCTCGCAACTGGCCAACAGGCAGACGGAAAGAAACATGAAAATCATCTTTTTCATACCATAACCATTTTACATTAAACAATCACTCATAAGGCACGCCCCTTGAATATCGAGCTGTTCTCCAACGGAAGAATATGCCCCATCAACGTCAAACGATTCGAATTGAATGTCGGCAAGACCGTCACCGTCGCCGAACTGCTACCCTTAGGCAAGGTAATAGTCACTCGAGCGGAAATACCGATACCCGACGTATTAAACTCAACAGTAATATCTCCTTTCTTATTCTCTTTCATTTCAAAGTCAGACATATTACCATCAACCGTTATACCACCAAGGCCATTCGGGCCACTCATCGGCACATTAAAAGCGATCTGTACCGTCGCCTCATCATCCTTCACCATCACAAAATTCGTATTCGACGAGACGTAAGCGGTAGTCCCATACTTAAACATCACCCGATCCGCCTCAAGGACAAACCTTCGATTCTCAATAGCTTGTTTAGCCTGCACAAAATACAAAGAGTCCAGCATCTCCTGCTCGATCCTACGCTCCTCACGCAATTTCGCCCTCTCCTCCTTGTCGGTTGTCTGAGCTTCCGAAAAGCTAACACACACCACGAGAGCAATCAACATCATGATCCATCTTTTCATAAGCATTCTATTTTTGAAACACAAGCGAAGATACTCCGAATTCACCATACCGCCAGAAAAAATTTGATGAAACGACAAATAATATAGATGAAACATCCTGGATGGCATCTGAACCAGAAAACATATCCACTATTTTCGCGTCATGAACTATTTAATACCAACAATCATGAGAAATCAAATCCTAGAAACAATCAAGACACGCCGGAGCGTGCGCAAGTACAAGAAGACGCAAATCAAGGATGACGAGTTAGAGAATGTCCTGGTAGCCGGCACCTACGCGCCAACAGCACGAGGTCTACAAGCGCCTTATATCGTAGCGGTCCAAAAACCGGAACTCAAGGAACAGCTGATCCGGATGAACGCCGAGATCATGGGAGTCACGAGCAATCCCTATTATGACGCGCCAACGATCGTTTTGGTCTTCGCGCCCGCTGATGGCGCCAACGCCCTTCAAGATGGCAGTTGCGTACTGGAAAACATGATGATCGCCGCCCACGCCATTGGATTAGGCTCTTGCTGGATCAACCGTGAGCGGGAAATGTTCGCGACCGAGCAAGGAAAAGTACTCATGAAAGAGATGGGATTGCCAGACGGACTCATGGGAGTCGGCGCTTTGGCCTTAGGTTATCCGGAAGGCGAACCTGCCCCAGAAAAACCCCGCAAAGCGGACTATTATCGTGTCATCCGATGAGATCATATGCAGGAACGTTTATTTTAACGTTCCTGTATTCAAATTACAAATATCAGCATAAATAAAAAATTACCAAAACAATTGCAACCAAACAAGCAATAATAGCGACAATTAGAAACAAGCCTCACCTTCATTCCAAGATTTCTTCCACAATTCTCCTCTCTTTATACTCATTATAACACAAAAATCCTACTTTTGCAATCATATTGATATACATATATTGATAACACAAACATAAAGTCAGCAAATGAAGGCAAGAGGAATTTATCATGACAGAAACGAAGGGTTATACGATCCTAGCTATGAGCATGACGCTTGCGGCGTAGGTATGATTGTCAACATTCATGGAGAGAAATCACATGAATTGGTCGAGTCCGCATTAAAGGTATTAGAGAATATGCGCCACCGTGGAGCCGAAGGCGCGGACAACAAAAGTGGAGATGGCGCCGGAATCCTATTACAGATTCCTCACGAATTCATCCTGTTACAAGGCATTCCTGTCCCGGAAAAAGGAAAATACGGTACTGGATTAATCTTTTTACCCAAAGACAAGGAAGATCAATCAAAGATATTGAGTATCATTATCGATGAGATCGAAAAAGAGGGACTGAGCCTGATGCATCTCAGGAAAGTACCAGTCAACAGCCAAATCCTCGGAGAGGAGGCACTAGCGACTGAACCGGACATCAAACAGATCTTCATTACCGGCCGGGACGACTCCAAACAATTCGAGCTGAAATTGTATCTTATCCGCAAAAGAATCGAGAAACTGGTAGCCATGAGTAACCTGGCCACCAAAAAGGATTTCTATATCGTTTCCCTTTCAACCAAGAATATTGTCTACAAAGGCATGTTGGAATCCATGCAACTGCGCCACTATTTTCCGGATCTGACCCAACCCTACTTCACGAGCGGCCTGGCATTGGTACACTCTCGCTTCAGCACCAACACCTTCCCGACCTGGAGTTTGGCACAACCATTCCGGCTTCTGGCACATAATGGAGAGATCAATACAATCCGTGGTAACCGGGGATGGATGGAAGCACGGGAAAGCGTACTCTCCTCCAAAGCTATTCCCGATATCAACGAGATCCGGCCTATCATTCAGCCCAACTTGAGCGATAGTGCCTCATTGGACAATG
>USAD01000103.1 GCA_900552415.1 uncultured Parabacteroides sp. | reverse complement strand
ATATTCTGTTAAAGTCGAATATGAATCTTCCCCATGCTGATATTCTTATTGGGGTTATCTTAGGAAAGAAATAAACTTTTCTCTAAATATAGATCAATAATATTTCTCAAAAACAATAAAATTATACAACAAATTGATCATATATTTTCTTTTGATTACAATAAACATATTATAATATTGGTTTCTCTTTATAATTAGCAATTAAAGATTCTATAGAACAATTCTTCATATACAAATCGAAGAGAAAATGATATTTATTAAATTTTAACAAATTAATAATTTGCAATTTATTAACATAGCATATATCAAGACTAGATAGTTCATTTATCATTTCCTTATTATTGCTTTCTAAATCACTTTCACTAGAAATTTCATCTAACGTTTTACTCACCAACTTCTTAATTTTTTCAGATCCAAAATACTGCTTTATCTCAAATTTACCTTTCAACTTCTCCACCAATTTTTCACTAAAAATAGGAAATTTCCCTTGATAAAAAGAAAAACACAAGAGCACCAAATACCTAAAAGAGGGAATTACTCCTTTTATAACACCATCTACATCAGCGGATTTTAAACTATCACCATTACTGGAATTACTATCATCAATAAGATTCTTATCTTCTGATCGCACATGAAAGCTTTCCCAAAATATCGACAACGAAGGATTCTTATAAACATGATTAAATATTGCTATTTTTTCGAGCAAAATTTTAATAAGTTTACCCTTGGCGCTATCAGACTTTTCACGAAAATCATCTATATTAAAATAACTTCCTATATTTGTAAGTTTATTTATAACATTATAATCAGCGATATCTTCAAATTTAAATCCATCTAAAAGATAATCCTTTTTGGAATATTTTAACTCTTTATTAACAGTTAACAAAATATAAAAGTAAGCTAAATTAAAAATAAGCTTTGCCGTATTATTAAGATTAAAGAATATACATTTAGACAAGTCATCAAAATTTTCATATAAATCAAATCGATTTGATAATTCACCCAAAAACTCATCGAAATCACATCTATTTGATGCCTCTTTAAAAAGCTTAGATAAATCGGATTGAATTGATACCTCATCAACAAAGCCACATAATTCATCTTCCAAATACAATCTTACTCCTTTTTCATCTTTCATAAAGTGTCTAAAAAAGCCAACATTACTGCTCTGTATTTCAAGAATAGCCTTAGTTATGAGATCTATTAAATCTTTTTTTGTGACACAAAAAAATAATTCTTCCAGATCAATAGACACATTCATTTTTGTCAAACCTGAAATCAATTCATAAGCAAGTGTGACTATATTCTTTTCTCTCTCTAAATCCAGAAAATAAAAATCTTTCCAAAGAGCTTCTTGCAATCTTGAGTCAGATGTAGATTTTGCATTCTCTATACCATTTATTTGCCCTAAAGTGACGTTCAAACCATGCCTTTTACTTAATTCGGTAGCATACATCTCTTGCGTTGATCCGATCAGCTCTCTCTCCAATTTCATCAAACCACTTATATTCATATACTTAGTATTATTTTTCAATCTGCTTATTATACGCAAATATAACAAGAAGTAATATGAAATCAAATTTTATCGATATTATTGACGTCTAAATTTTCTAGTAATAATATCCATATTTCAATATTTAACCCAATATAGAAAAATCAGACAAGAACCATACAACCATAAAATAACAGAAAGTACAATTCAACCAGTCAACCACACAGCAAAGACTTCCCGAAAGAAAAACAAGGGAACTTTCCACATCGATTACCTAGAAAATGCTCAGAAGAAAACAGATCCTATAGAGGCATGCAACAACAGATTAAGCACTCAAAACGAAAAATCACATGAGGAATGTGAACTCAAAGTCTGGTCAGCATCTGTAACCCCCCGCATCCGTTTAGCCTTCCTATATATATATATTAAGGTAGGGGCACTACTATCGTATACCAACACGTCAAACAAGCACAGCCTGTCGTTTTATTACACATTTCACCCAATTTATTTTTTTTGATTGAAATATTTCATATGAAATTTTACGATATTAATATTGCGATTAAAATAAAATCCATTATATTTGCGTCATAATTGAAAATCGGCACAAACAGACACTTCAAAAATCAAACATGATTAGAGAAGTCTGTTGTTTCGCTTCAATAGATACAAGAATTAATATAAATTTTTAAAATTTAAATTATGAAAGTTATAAATAAGTTTAACAACCAAAGAGAAGAGGCTGAGTCATTAATCCTTCAATATTGTAGAAAAGGCCGAATTGTTAGATATATCGTTCCCAGTTTTAACGGAATTACTGTCCGTATTAAAAACTGTTATAGCGACAAAACCTGGAGAGAGCACGGGAGTGACGCTCAGAATTATATATGGCAAATGGCTGAAGCGTGCCGTAAGATCTATGAGCTCGCTCAACGAGACACAAACGTGCGAAACCAGTTTACTGAAGACGACCTGATAAAACTTAGCAAAGGTCAAACCCCCGACGGTTACACAATACACCACGCCTATTCAATAGGAAAAGACCTGATTGCCCAGCTTGTTAAAACTGAAGAACACAAAAAAATCAGGCACATAGGAGCCAGCTATTTAGCAAACGAGAAGAACATATTAAGAGACAGCGAAGAGTACGATATATCCAGATCCGAGCAAATTTTAAACACACTTACACATACTGCAAAACAGAATCCAACAATAACCTCGGCCCTGGTAGGCACAGGAAGTGCTGCCGTTACCTATTGTTTAACCAAAAAAATCAAGAATAAGAAACTCAGAGCCTTACTTTCCACTGCCACCGGAATAATTACTGCTTTAGTAACTAATCAACTTTTGACAAATGATAATGTGAAATATTGTTGATTAATTTTCGTATTCGATCGAAATCTATAGTTTTCTACCCGAACCCGGTTTCTAGCCTGGGTTCGGGCACATTTTTATAGAGCCAAAATGCCATATGAACAATTGATCTAATTCATTACTAATAAGCTAATTAATATTTTATTTATGCCCAAACCGTGAGGTATCGACGGCCCTCTCCTCTTTCGCCTTATAGCCGCCGAAGCGGTAAACGAGGCGGACGGTGAGGCTTCGGTTATAGAAGGCGTTATTCATATCCAGGTCTTGCCCCTTGAAGCGGACACTTGTCACAGGTAAACAGCTGGGTCGTATGCCCTTCCGCACAAAGAGTATGGTCGCTTTCCCGATAGATCCGATAGTCATAATCCAAACGGGCGCCCGGCTTATAGACATAGGATGTATGAATCTCCGCCACCTCATTGATAAGCAAAGGCGCGTAATAGCGAACCTTGATCTCATAGATCGGGGCATAAATCCCCGACCGGCACATGTCCGCGTAACCAATTCCGGGATAATGACGCCCGAACGACTCGCGGCCATCCTCAAAATAGGTCACGAACGAGCCATGCCATACCCGCCGCATGGAATCGATCTCACTGAACCGTACAGGCACACGGCAAACATCCTCAAGCGTCACGCTCATGTGTGAAGCCCTCCATTGATCGAGATCACCTCGCCCGTGATATAACCGGCCGCCGGCGAGGCCAGGAACCCGACCAGTTCCGCCACCTCTTCGGGCGTTCCAAAACGACCGAGCGGGATCATTCGCCGCAAGGCCACCTCATTCAGGCCCTCCACCATATCCGTCTTGATAAAGCCGGGCGCCACCGCGTTCACCGTGATATTCCGACGGGCGACCTCCAATGCCAAAGCTTTCGTGTCGGCGATCAATCCGCCCTTGGCCGCCGAATAGTTCGTCTGCCCCTGGATTCCGCACAGGCCGCTCACGCTCGCCATATTGATGATCCGCCCATACCGCCGGCGCGACATCCGCGGCAGCAGTTGCCGGGTTAGATTATAAAAGCCCCTCAAGGTGATGCCGACCACCAAGTCCCAATCCTCCTCAGGCATCAATGCCAGGACATTGTCCCGCCGGATGCCCGCGTTGTTCACCAGGACCTCGATCTCGTCTGACGGATGACGCTCGTGCCAACCATCCAACGCCTCCTGAACCTGTCTGCCATCAGCGACATCAAACGGCAAAATCTCCCCATCTTGTCCGGCCGCCCGGACCAGCTCCAGGGCCTCAGCGCAAGTGAGCAACGCCGTCATCGTCACCCCATGCAGACCGTGAAGCATCAAGCCTTGCCCCGTCAACAGCAAGTTCCGGATCGGCGTGCGCGACGAGAGCACCGTCATCAACGGATTATTATAATCCTTACGAGGGCCATAGGCGGAGCCTTGGGGCGTGGCCGTATAATCGCCATAAGTAAGCGGTGTACTGATATATCGGGATTCGATCATCCGTTGAAGTCCCGGGATAAAACGCTCGGCCAGCGCCACGCACTCATCGGCCAGCCGCTCTTTCAAGGCGACATAATCCTCGCCACGGCAACCGATCCGCGTTCCTTCCCAGCCGGCAAACCGATTCCAGGTCATTGGGGTCAACAGGTCCACTTGCCGCAGATACCCATCGTCCTCCTCCGGAACACGGGCACTCACCAAAAGGCCAACCAACCGATCCTCCCGACAACAGTCCCAAACATCCCCTTGCCAGTAGATATACTGATTCCAATTGAAATACCTCAACATCCGCGGCTTGATCACCAACGAGACGGTCAGCATCCCAAAAGTATTCTCCAAGCCATCAAGCCGTCGACGATAGATACCTCTCAAGCCGACATCGGGGCCAATCCAGCCGCAGGTGACAGCGGGATGCGCGTCACTAATGAACAGCTTAGCCTCGTAAAGCTCGCCATTCGAACAACGGGCCGCAACCAGCCGTCCATCCTTCCCGAGCAGTTCGACAACCTCCGAACGGCAGACGACCTGCCCGCCCCATGCCCGGATATCCCGAACCAGGGAATCGACAATCAACGAGCCGTCGCCCGCCAATCGCCAACTACTCTCGATAAAGCTCCCGTTTCCATGCACGAAAGTGAACAGAGGCAGGGAGGCTTTCCGCAATTCCATCTTCAGGGAGGTCGCGCTCAAGACATCAATCAGCAAAGGATCCCGGAAATGATCCGTCAGATAACGCCAAGCCGCCATCCCGAACATCGCGTCGGGAAAATCACCCGCTCCGTTCCCCGGATCCAACGCACGAAGTTGCCTCTCGCCCGCTTGCCGCAAGAGCGTCGTGTAACTTCTTAACGCCTCGTTCTCGGAAGGGAAAGAGCCTCGCAAATGTTCGGCAAACGCCTCATAACCCTGGACGAACGAGAAACGACGCTCCCCGATCATTATCCGGTCGAAAGCGTTGTCTAGCCGTCTCCAAGGCAAGTCAAGCAACCCCAACATCCGGAAGGCGGCATGCAGGGATTGCCCCTCTTCCAATCCTCCAACATAATGGAAGCCGGTATCAAATGAGTATTGCCCACGCCGATAGCTCTGCAGGCAACCGCCCGCTTGCCTTCCCTTCTCAAGGACCAACACGCTCATCCCGGCTTTCGAGAGAACATGCGCGCAAGCCAATCCTCCCAGACCGCTCCCGATGATAATCACGTCATACCTCATGCCTTTTCCCCGATTTCGGCCATGATCCCCTTAAAACTCACATAAAGTTTCTCATGATCCTCCATTCTCGCCTCAATCAACCAATCGCCATTCTCCAGACAGGCATCGATAAACAGATCCAACTCCGGACAAATCGCCGGAGAGGCCACCGCCGTCAACCGGCATCGCCGGATCAAGCGAATCGCCAACTGTTTTCCCAACAAGCACATGGCACACTCCCGGATCGTCTCGATATTACAGACGCCTGGGCAGACCGGATGTCCCGGGAAATGGCCACGATAGACCTCACAATCGGGCAACAGCCGGAGATGGAAATGACCATTCCCGCGGCCGATCTCCCCGGATTCCACCCTCACGTTGGGGAATCAACCGTTCGATCTCATCAAAACCGTCTATCACGCCTGGATATGCGATTCGATATAATCATAGAGATCCGTGAATGTCTGGATATTCCTCAGATCGGCCACCGGGATCTTGATCCGATAAGTTTGCTGTATGATCGCCACCAGGTCCACCAGGCTCAAGCTATCCAACGAAAGTGTCTCCCGAACATTGGCATCGGGCGTAAAACGGGCCGCGTCAACTTCAAATTCCTCAGACAACAAGCTATTCACCTTCTCAATAATCTCTTCACGTTTCATAATTCTATTCTGTTTAATTAATAATATTTCGTTATTGTCACATGTTTCTCACGACCAGCGTCGAGTTCGTTCCCCCAAAGCCAAAGGAGTTGGAAAGGAAGAGGTCAAAATGGCACTCCCGCGTCTCGGGTACGATATTCAGGCAGGCCGTCTTCTCGTCGGGCCGCTCGAAATTGATATTACCGGCGATAAAATCATTCTTCATCATCAGGATTGAATAGATCAACTCGCTGGCGCCCGCCATCCACATCTCATGGCCTGTCTGGCTCTTCGTTGAGGTCACCGGCACCCGGTAATCACCAAACACTTGAGCGATCGCCTCGGCCTCCCGACTGTCGCCAACCAAGGTCGAAGTGGCATGGGCATTAACATAGCCAATCTGTCGGGCCATCAAGCCTCCGTTCTTGAGGCAAAGCCCGATCGAACGGGCCGGACCATCCACGTTGGGCGTCGAGATATGATCACCATTGCCCGAAAATCCCCAACTCACGATCTCAGCCAGAATGGGCGCTCCTCTTTTGACCGCATGCTCATAGCTCTCCACGACCAACGTCGCCGCGCCACCGCCCGGCACCAATCCGTCGCGACTCGCGTCAAACGGCCGACTGGCCTTCGTCGGCTCATCCTCTCGGGTAGAAAAGGACTGTATGCCATCGAACGCCGCCACGCCATAGAGATTTGTTTCCTGGGCGCCTCCACAAACGACGCAATCCTGTAATCCATCACGCACCAACAGATAAGCCAATCCAACCGCCTGTGAGCCCGAGGCACAAGCCGCCGACGAGGTCAGGTTGATTCCACGCAACCGGAAGAGACAAGCCAGGTTCATCGTCACCGTCGAGTTCATGGACTGGAAAATAGCGCCACTGCCACAAGCCGACGTGTCGCCAAACTCCCAGAAGCGGTCAAGCGAACGCATCGTCGACTCGGCCACCGAATCATTGCCATAGACAAGCCCCACCTCATGTTTCCCGATATAATCCGGATCCAAGCGGGCATGCTCGAGTGCCGACCGTGTGGCCATATAGGCATAACGAGCCTCTTCCGGCATGAACTGACGCGCGTTACGCGAGACAAACGGTTTCAGGTCCGGCTCCTCAACCGAGGCGCACAAGGCAGAACGGAAACCGGCCGCTTTCCTCATCGGGTTAAATACGATCCCACTCTTGCCGGCATAAAGCGCGTCGCGCACGTCGTCGAGCGTATGGCCCAGGCACGACCAGATGCCCAAGCCTGTTATGACTACTTTTCTCTCCATAGGTTATTCTTATATATAATGTATAGTGTTCATAATTCCTTCTTGTAGCATCTGCGCCTCTTGGTGAAGACCGGATGCAACGGCTTCCATTGCGAAAGCTCACGCACGTTGTCCTCCAACTGAGGACCCGTTTCAGCATACTTGAAGTGATATCGGTTATAAATAGGAATCAGGTCATTGAAGAAAAGGGCATTGACACCCAAACCCTGATAATCCGGCCGGACCGCGATCAACAACATCTCCGCATTCTCCTCCTTTTTCCATTTCAATGCCCTCAACAGATGAAACCACCCGAAAGGAAACAGTTTGCCGTCCGTCTTCCGCAAGGCCCGGGAAAGACTGCCCATCGTGACCGCCACTCCAACAATCTCGCCCGCCTCGTTCTCGACAATCGGGACAAGTTCCCTGTCGATCAAAGGCAGATAACGATTCACATAAAGGTCGATCTGCTTGTCCGATAATTCCGTATAACCGAAAAGTGGCGCATAGGCGGCATTCAGGAGCTCGAAAACCTTCCGCCCGTAACCCTTAATATAAATGTCGTGATTGGTCAGCTTGCGAACACGCAGCCCGAACATCTCGCATGCCAAATGAGCCACCCGGGCATATTTCGGAGGAACCGTCTCAGGAATCTCGACACGCACCTGCACCCAATCCACCTCTTTCTCATAACCCAACGCCTCCATGTGACGCGGATAATAGGGCGGATTGTAGATCGTGACCATCGAGCCCAACTGGTCAAAATCCTCAACAAGCATTCCCTCCTTATCGAAATCGAATATGCCCATCGGACCCTGTATATATTCCATGCCACGCGCCTTACCCCAGCGCTCTACAGCCGAGAGAAGGGCGCTTGAGACGGCCGGATCATCAATAAACTCGATAAAACCAAAACGGACATTCTTCGTTTGCCACTTCTCGTTCGCCCGATGGTTTATAATTCCCACGATCCGACCAACCGGATTTTCCTCCGCATCATAGGCGACAAACGGGCACATCTCCGTAAACTCCAGCCCCGCATTTTTGGCCGGATTAAACATATCATAAATATCCATTTCCAGATCAGGGACATAACAGGAATTATCGGCGTACAACTTGCCAGTCAGCCCGACAAAATCCGCCATTTCCTTTTTCCCCTGAACTTGTTTTACCTCTATTATTCTATCCATAATTTACAAAACCTGTTCGGGATTCGCCGCGAAAATAGATATCGTCCATTTCTTAGTGGTGTTTCATTTTTCCTCTTTACAGTCCTAATTGACCGCATCAGAAATATCGAACATTTCCTGAGAAAAAAGGGATAAGGCAAAATGGACAAGCGGATAATTAAAGGAAGAGACTCATAAGGGTTAAAAAAGAAGTAATCAAAAACAATCAAGGCGACCAGATCAAGGCATATCCGGATTCACCTCGCAGAAATAAAAAAGCCGTTTTAGCCTCCCTCACGGGGACTAAAACG
>USAD01000102.1 GCA_900552415.1 uncultured Parabacteroides sp. | reverse complement strand
CGCGGAAGGTTATCAATTAATAATATAATGGTTATGAGACGGATTTTCACGATTTTGTTATGTGTCGCGACATGTCTTCTTTCGGTTGGAAGAGCGACCGCGTCGGCGGAAGGCCAGGAAAGGCCCCGGAAAGTAATTTTGTTTATTGGCGATGGCATAAGCCTTGCCCATTGGCAAACCGGTATGGTGATGAATAAGGCGCCGCTGAATGTCAACCGGATGGATCGGGTCGGGATTGTCCAGACCTATTCGCTGACCGATTTCAATGGCGACGGCCCGTCGCATGGGACGGCCATCGCGTGTGGTGTGAAAAGTCGCAAGGGGGCCGTGGGGATTGACGCGACAGGAAAACCCGCCAAATCAATCCTCGCTTATGCTTCGGAACAGGGAATGGCTACGGGAATCGTTTCGGCCAATACGTTGCAAGAGGGCAGTTTGTCGCCTTTTGTGGCGCATGTCGGAAGCCGGATGCGGGTGGATTCCATATCGGCTGCCTATTTGGAACAGGGAGTCGACCTCTTTATTGGCGCGGGCTATGGGTCGTTCAAGGACAATGAGGTGAATCCGGATCTGCTGGAGGATCTGCGAAAGGCGGGTTATCAGGTCGCTCTTTCGATGGAGGCGATCCGTCAAGCGGGAGAGGGCAAGCTGGCCGGTTTCACGACCGACGGGAAAGTCGCCGATATCCGTTCAGGGCGGGGCGATCAGTTCCCGGCGTCAGTGCGAGTCGCCTTGGAACGTTTGGGTAAGGATCCGGAAGGTTTTCTTCTGGTGGTAGGCGATATGTTTGTCGATCGTGCCTCGCATGCCGGGGATGTGGAATTGGTCGGGCAGGAGGTAATCGACCTGGACAAGGCGATCGGCGAGGCCCTCGATTTTGCGGAGAAGGATGGCAATACGCTGGTTGTCGTGGTCGGTGGGCCGGAAGCCTCGGGCATGACCTTGGTTGGTGGCGACCTTTCGGCAGGCCGTGTGGAGGCCAAGTGGACAATGCCGGGCATGATCCACACGGGCACGATGATCCCGCTCTTCGCCTATGGTGCCGGATCCGACGCCTTCCAGGGATTCATGGAGAATACCGACCTTTTCGTCAAGATCAAAAGTTGGTTATATTGAGAATCTTTCAGAGAAAAACGTATCTTTGTCAATAAGTAATTTTAAGAGTAATACGTATGGAGCCAGGAATTGAAGACAAGGTAGCTTATTTGATCGCTGTAATAAGTGAGTTTGCCGCAAAACATACGCTTACTACGCCACAGGCATACCGTTATTTGGAGAGATTTAAGGGACTTGATTTTGTAAATCGGTTTTACGATGTGGAACATACGTTCTCTTTTGAGGATGTAGTGGATGATCTTACGGCCTATTGCCATCGGAAAGGAGGAGCTTTGGTATGATTCTCTATCATGGTTCAAATATGGATATCGTGAAAATTGACTTATCAAAATCAAAAGTAGGTAAGGATTTTGGATGTGGTTTTTATCTTTCGGCAGACAAAGAGCAGGCTCTTGAATTGGCTGAACGTAAAACGGAACAATTGGGTGAAGGTATTCCTAAGTTGAATGTATATGAATTTGACGAGACATATTTGCGAGCTGTTGATTTGAACGTCCTTTGTTTTCGGGAATATAGTAAAGAGTGGGCGGAGTTTGTGCTGATGAATCGACGTAACCGGACACGTTTTCCTGCTCATGATTATGATATTGTTGTAGGTCCAATAGCCAATGATGCGGTTGGGTATCAGATACGGCGTTTCACTTCTGGATTAATAGACATGGATAAGTTTCTTGAGGAATTAAAATATATGAAGGGTATAACAATGCAATACTTTTTTGGAACGGAGAAAGCCCTTCAATATTTGAAAAAAGTGGATCAATATGACTAAGGAAACATTTATGATTGAGGAAATATCAAAAGATATTGTGTTATTGCTTATGCGAGAACATGATATGGATATGCGTGAGGCGTTCCGTGTGTTGTATACGTCTGACACCTATTCCCGTCTTATTGATTTGAAAACGGGTTTGTATGCCCAAAGTACGGCTTATGTATATGAATATCTTGAAAACGAGCTGGCTACCGGTAAGATGGCATAGCTTGTTGAAAGCGATATGGCAAATACCGACCTTTTCGTCAAGATCAAAAGCTGGTTGATGGATACGGGTTCAAAGGAATGATATCCTATCAGCCAAAAATCCATTTTGAGTATTTGGGAGCCAATCTGTAACAAAAAGATACGATTGCTCAGCAGATGGCGAAAGCGATTATGGCGGTGACCGGTATTCGCAGGGAAACCGGGATGGCTAAAGCGTCCGCGACTCCATATCCGAATCCAACCACAAAATAATGCGACATATAAATACCCAAGCCACATTTCGTGAGATTGGCGAGAAGGGTGATCAGTTGGGCGGATTTAACCATTATTTTGCGTACGACAAGGAATAGGGACGCGGTCATGAGGGCCACGTTGGGAGAACAATATAGGAAGAACAACTCCATCTCCTGTTCCGTGCAGAGCGGATTGGCGGTCATCGCCTTGAACCCTTTATAAGTGACAATATAACCTATCGCAAATAGCGGTACGCAGATCGCGAGCGTTTTACCCCAGCGCCATTCCTTAATGTCATTGGCCAGGAGGTGCCCAAGTAGCAGATAACCGTTAAATCCGGCGAAGTAGTAAAAGGTTCCGAACGAGTTCCAGGCGCTGATCCCGAATAGGTTAGGGGAGAAGAACGAATAGGCGTAGGGCAGAAAAAGGGTAACGGACCAAAAGCCCAGGAATATCTTCTTCTGTTTTAAGGTAGCCTTTTCAACCCAAAGGGAAAAGAAGGGCATATAGAGATAAAGTCCGATAAGCATATAGAGATACCACATGGGCACGGTATAGACATTAAATTGAAAAGGGATCATGGCGATGTTTTTTATCGCGTCGCTGAAGGTTTGTGAGGCATCGGCGGAGGCGTAAGCGAAAGTATCGGAAATGATGCTTTGTGGCAATCCCAGCACGCCTGTTACCCATGGAAAAGATTATATAAAACCGACCATACCAGAAAGGGAACGGCTATCCTTAAAAGCCTTTTTTTGTAAAATGCCTCAAAAGACATTTTCACCGGAAGCAATAATATGCCGGTAATCATCACGAACAGAGGAACGCATGGCCTAAGGAACGATCCATAAACCCCGCCCCAGAAGTTGAACTCAGGATTGGAACGTGCCTCCGGCGAAACATTAAAAGGATCTGAGCAATGTATGCAGATAACCATGAAAATGGCCAATAGCCTTAATACGTCCAGCCATACAATCCTGGAAGCGTGATCTGTTTCTGGATTATGCGACATGAGTTTATCTTTTTCGGTTTATTTACAAAGCTACAATATCTCTTTAGACCGCACAAAAAACGATCGAGGGATTATGGTCTTTTTATATTCCTTATTTGTCTTTTGGGGTGGATTTCAAGAGAAGCTGGGCCCGTCTTGATAGCTGACGGGCCGCTTCTCTGTTATGTTATTTTCCCAATGAGGAATACAGGAGCATAAAATCGTTCAAATAATTGATGAATACGGAATGATCCTTAAAGAAACGATCCTTGCTCAGGAAATAGTTGAACAGGTTATTGGGAGAGCATTTGTTCTTGAGAACATCATCATAATAGGCAAGGAATGATTGATTGATCGCCTCTTTGCCATATTTCCTGTCCAGTTGCAGCAAACCTTCCTTCTGTTGGTTGGTCAGGGCAAGCGTTGTTGGCGATAATTGGTGTTTGGGCTTAACATTCAGCTGCCCTTTGTTGTACATTTCCCGCCGTTCGTTTAAGGTATTTTCCAGCATTTGCCGTATTTCCTCGGCTCTCTCGGCCTTTTCCTCTTTCTTTTTCTTCTCTTTTCGGGGTTGGGGATGTTCCATCTCGATGGCCCTGTTGAAATGATAATTCATGTATGCGCAAGTTTGCTCGAACAACGTCGATTTCTCGTTGATCAATTTCGCCAGCAGGCTTGGCTCTTTCAGGTTGGAGAAATTGACGAAGAAATAGCGGATTTGTCCCTCCGAACCGGGCATCTTGTCCACATAAGTCTGGATAATGCCCAAGTCTTCAAATTTCTTGATAATAGCCTCATACCGTGTGCGTTTGACACGTGTTTCCAATTCCATTCGTCTTTGCGAATAAAAGAACCGTTTGTAATGAAACGAGATGGCTTTCACGATCAGCGAATCAAAAATAACAAGTTCGTCGGGCGATAAATAATAGTCGTGCAGCCGCAAGACATTCGTACATAATGGGCAATCCGGAGATTCTTTTGTTTTCATAGTCGATTTTTAAGTTTACAATCGTAAAGGTAAATTATTTACGGCATTTCACAAAACGGTTTTCCGGAAAAGAAGGTCAGGATGGGATTATTTCTCATAAAATTAAAAATTAAAAAATATTTGAGCGATAATTTTTTTGTATAAGTCGAATCGATTTCTTTGATCCGATTATACAAATACATACTTTTGTGTGTTATTCTTTTTTTTAATATAATTTATTCTTATTATAGTAATATACTTTACTTGCAGAGAACATCATACCTCTTGCGGATTTCAACGTATGGCTTTGTTGTAATCCGCATACCCTTAGTAGAAAACAACATGGGTAAACAACCCTGCTCCCTGATAAGTCCGATTTTTGTGCCTATTTTGGGAAAAAAGACGTCATTTTCCCTGTTTTTGTATGCGAAAATGCCGTTTTTCGCCGCAATTTTGGATGTAAAATGTCTCTCTTTTTTTGACAAATAAGCGACATTGCGCGTACATTTTGCGGAAAAAATGCGACATGACGCATGCTTTTTTTGAAAAAGAAAGCTGTTTTTTAGTGTTTTAGCGTTGCTTTTGGGGAAAATGGGTGAATTGTTCCTATTATTTCTTGAAAATAGAGATTACGATGGATACTTCAAAAACACCAAATAATCACCTTCGCATTCAATGGTGAAAGGCGACGAGACGACTTCGTTTAGGGTGCCTTGCCACCAGTTGGTGAAATCGCGTAAGGGATAGCGCAGGCCTTCGGAGCGCATGCTTTGGGTGCCGAAGCTGAAGATGGAGACTTGACTGCCGGGCTGGGCTTGGAAGTGGTTGGTGCCGGATGCGGGGATGAAGACGCCGTAATCGGTATAGATGCGGGCCTCAATGTCGAGGCGATGGTATTCGATCAGGAGGCTGATGTTGCCCAAAGTGTGATCTTCGCGCTTTCCGGTCGCGCTGAGGATGGCGACCGAGCGGATGCCTTTTCGCGTCAGGTATTGGATGGCCTTGGTTTGGTCGTTGGTCTCCTGATCGGGGTTCAGGTGGAGGATCGAGGCATATTTTCGCTTGTATTCTTCACGGAGGGAATCGCCGTCGCCGACAATCCGGTCCGGGATGCGGCCTGAGTCGAGGTAATAATTGGCGGCTCCGTCGCAGCAAACCGTGAACGGGGAAGCGTTGAGTAACTGGAGCGGCAGGGAATGGGTCGGGAAATCGCCATTGCCGATCAAGACCGCTTCGGGAGAGAAATCAATTCGGATATCCTGTTTCATTTTTGATTCATTATGATTAGCCATTTCCGGTAGCCCAACAGGGCGATAACGGCGTAGAGCGTATAAAGCGCCGCCGTGAAATAGAGTCCTTTGTAAATATAGAGCCCGCTGCTGACCAGGTCGACGACAATCCAGACCAGCCATTGCTCGACCTGCTTTTGGGCCAGCATCCACATGGCGATGATGCTGGCGGCGGTAATGAAGCTGTCGAGCCAGGGAACAGTGCTGTCAGTAAATTGGATCAGGATCCAGCCGATGAGGAGGAAGAGCACCAGGAAAACACCTGCTACAGCGGGCAGAGCGCTCCGGTCGAAATGGCGGATGCCGCTTGTCTCCGAATCCTTGTCGCTGGTTTCCTTTTGTTTTTTCTTGCCCCATTTCCAGACGATCCAACCGTAGAGCGAGGCGAGCAGGAAATAGATGTTGATGCCAAAGTCCGCATAGAGGCCGGCACGATAATAGACATTGATATAGATGGCGGGCATGATGATGCTCACGATCCACAGATAGATGCTCGCCTTGTATTCCAGCCACAGGTAGATGAGTCCCACGAGGGCGCCGATCATTTCCAGGTAGTCCATGGTTTAAATCCTCTAGATTGTTTTTGTTTTACAGGTATCGGATCACTCGGCAAGGGTTGCCCACGGCTACGCAGCGGGCGGGAATGTCGTGAGTGACGACGCTGCCGGCACCGATCGTGCTCTCGTCGCCGATCGTCACGCCGGGCAGGATGACGCTGTTGCCGCCGATCCAGACGTTGCGGCCGATGGTGACCGGAGCGGTCAGGCATTTCCAAAGCTGGCTGTCGGGTGAGAGGCGACGTTCGGGATCGGTATCGTGATAGACAGCATAGATGTGTACGCCAGGCCCGATACCGGAATAGTCGCCGATGGTGATCCGGTTACAGTCGAGGAAAACACAGTTCATGTTGATCTCGACGTTGCGTCCCAAATGGATATTCTCGCCATAGTCGACATAGAAGGGTGCGGTGACCCAAGCCTCCTCGCCTCGTGTGCCCAGAAGCTCGTCGAGCAGGGCGGTGAGCCGCTGGCGATCGGTCGACGGGGTGCTGTTGTAGGCCATTTGCAACGCTTTCGCCTTGTGCCAGCGCTCCAGGAGTTCCGGGTCGGTACAGTCGTAAACCTCGCCGGCCAACATTTTCTCTTTTTCCGTTTTCATCCTCGTTCTATGCTGTTTTAATGCTTTTATCGTGTGAAATGATTTGGGTATAGGGGCAAATATACTCTATTTTTGTTACATTTGCCTCGAAATTCGTAACAATATGAGAGTAATCGACCTGATCAATAATAGTCAAGGCACGGCCTTCTCGTTCGAGATCCTGCCGCCGCTGAAGGGAAACAGCATCCAGAAAGTGTATAATGTCATCGACAAGTTGCGTGAGTTCGATCCGAAGTACATCAACATCACCTCGCATCATAGCGAGTTCATCTACAAGACAATGCCGGATGGCAGCTTCCAGAAGGTGAACATCCGTAAGCGTCCCGGATCGGTGGCGATCGCCTCGGCTATCCAAAACAAGTATGGCATCCCGGCGGTGCCTCACATCATCTGCAAAGGTTTTACGAAGGACGAGACGGAATATGCCCTGATTGACCTCAATTTTTTGGGCGTCAGCAACCTTTTGCTGTTGCGCGGAGATATCAAGACGCTCGAGGTAGAGCAGAATCCCTCGCTTTATCATGAGCACGCGACCGACCTGCAGCAGCAGGTGAACCGTTTCAACCAGGGATTGGCGTTGGATGGCTCGAAAATCGAGGGCATCGAGACGCCCTTCTCCTATGGTATGGCCTGCTATCCGGAAAAGCATGAGGAGGCGCCCAACATGGAGTCGGACATCTTTTACTTGAAAGAGAAGGTGCGCAACGGGGCCGATTATCTGGTGACGCAGATGTTTTTCGATAACCAAAAATATTTCTCTTTCGTGGCCCGTTGCCGCGAGGAGGGCATCGAGGTGCCTATTATTCCGGGCATTAAGCCGATCGTGTTCCGCAACCAGCTGACGGTGTTGCCGCGTGTCTTCCGGACCGACATCCCCGAACCTTTCGCCGCCGAGCTGCGTAAGTGCAAGACCGACGACGAGGCGAAAGAGGTGGGCGTCGAATGGTGTATCCAACAATGCAAGGAATTGATCGCCAGCGGCGTGCCGAGCCTTCATTTCTATACGATGATGGCGTCCGACAGTGTTCGCCGCGTGGCGCAGGCCATTTATTAATGGCGGATTCCCTCGAACATCTCGCTCCGGTCCTCGCGGGTCGCGTTTGATTTCGCCTTGTAGCTGTTGAATGTCCAGCTCAGGGTAAGCGTGATCTGCGGGTATTTGGGCTTGATCCGTGTGAGCGAGCGCAAGTCGGCGGTCTGGATATCGCTGACATATTTTGCCGAGCGGAAGATGTCGCGGAAGGCCAGCGTGGCGGTCAGGCGGCGATTGAACAGTTGCTGGCGGACTGCCAGGTTGGCGTACCAATAGGCGTCGGTGCGTCCTTGTGTGGTCACCGATGGACCGACGAAGCTACCATCCAGTTGCAGGCGGGTGTATTTGCCCAGGTCGAACAGGTTGTTCCACAAGATATCGTAGTTGGTGCTGGTCGAGGTGTTTCCACCGGCGGCCTGCTCGTTCTTGACCTTATAATGATAGAGATTGCCGTTGACCGTCGTATTCCACCAGCGGACGGGATGCAGGTTGAGGCTCAGTTCCAGTCCGGTGGAGTAATCATGGCCAACGTTTGCCATTGAGTCGAGCGTGACACCGGCGCTGTAGGGCACACGCAGCCGTTCGATCTTGTCCTTGCGCGAGCGGTGGAACAGGGTCGCCGAGACACTGTTCTCGCCAAAACTCTTCTGGTAGTTCAGCTCGAAGGAGTTGATGTATTCCGGCCGGATATCGGGATTTCCGATCTCGGCGGTATAGAAGTCACGATAGGTGATGTAGGGCTCCATGTAATAGAGTTGCGGGCGTGTGGTCCGGCGTGAGTAAGAGGCCAGGAGCCGATGCCCGTTCGGGAAATTGTAGCCCAGGTGCACCGACGGGAAGAACTCAAAACGGTTTTTCGTGCGGTCAGCGCCCTCGACAGAGCTTCTCAGCACCGTGTGCGTATGCTCGCCACGCACGCCGGCCTGCGCCTCGAAGTTGTTCCAGCTTTGCGAGAGGATGGCGTAAATCGAGTTGACGCCCTCCTGGAAATAGAAGGTGTTATAGATATCGTCTCGCCAATAGAAGACCTGTTTCTCCGGATCCCACCATTCCATCTTGTAATTGCCGTCTTCCAGATACGAGTAATATTGATAGCCGGCCTCCAGCTTGCCGCCCTTACCGAAAGGCAGGGCATAG
>USAD01000101.1 GCA_900552415.1 uncultured Parabacteroides sp. | reverse complement strand
GGGGATTGTTCTCGTGGTGAAGGGGCTCAAACTCATGACGACTCCAAGTTTATGCGTCAGCGTATTGACAAGTACAATTGGCAAGAAATAGACATTGAGACTCATGTAAAAAATGTATCGCAAGAAAGCGATCCCAAGTTTGTTCGCATACACTTTGCATATGATCCAAATGTTGGGACAGATATTCCCAACCGCCAACATTGTGTCCCGTATCGCAGACCACCTTCGGTTGTTTGTGAAGTTGTTGCCACCGTCCCATGAGACCGGTTAATTCGACAACATGCGCGAATGCCTTTCGCACAGCTTCTTGGGGGATGTTTATCCCAATCTCATTCCGTAGGACTTGGATTGCCGCCAAAACCGTACGTGTGTTGCGGCATTGGACTTTTCCTCCCAGTTCACCTAAGATTTCTCCGCAACAGGTCGCCGGATAATGCCAATAACCATCATCTCCCAATGATCCTTCGCTATCCATCAAACCCTCCATTTGGCGGGCATAATGGAATGGCGCGTTTTCTGTTGTCGCTTTTTGCTTGAATACTTCCAGGACAGAGGGTTTATCAGCTTCTCCGATTACGACGGGAATACCTGGTTTGATGATGCCTGCTTTTTCCGCTGCGATTTGCTCGACCGTGTCACCCAGAAATTGGGTGTGATCGAGGCTGATGTTTGTGATTACGCTCAGAATAGGCGTAATAATGTTGGTGCTGTCCAGTCGACCTCCTAAGCCAACCTCGATGATTGCGTAGTCGACTTTTCTTTTTCTGAAATAGTCGAATGCCAAGGTCGAGGTCAATTCGAAAAAGGAGGGATGAAGAGGCTCGAAAATGGAACGGTACTTCTCCACGAAATCGATTACTTCCTCTTTTGGAATCATTTCTCCGTTTACACGGATGCGTTCACGGAAATCAATCAGGTGAGGTGAGGTATAAAGTCCGACTGTAAACCCCGCTTGCATCAATGTCGCCGCAAGCAGATGGCTTACGGAACCTTTCCCGTTGGTTCCCGCTATATGGATCGTTTTATAGGCCTTATGCGGATTGCCTAAATGATTGTCTAATGCGATGCTTGTTCCCAGGCCCGGCTTATAGGCGGATGCTCCACTATGTTGGAACACGGGCGTACTGGTATATAAATAATGTAAAGTTTCCTCGTAAGTCATGCTGTTTTTTTGCTTATCGAGTCACAAAAGTAACGAAATAAATTTGAAAAACGGTCTTGAGCGACTAAAAGAGAAATCCGAGAGAGATGCTCATGGAATTGACCCGTTTGCTGACCAGCAAGTTGGTGTTGGATGTCGGGATCGGTGAGTCTTGGGTCTGAAACTCTGTTTCCGTCCGGTTTATCCCGAAATCATACATGAAATCGAAGAACAGCCGGCCGATATTTACACCAATGGCGGTAGTGATACTGATGCCATAGGGAGAACCAGTACTTTGGAAATACTCCGTATTATCCCCATGTCCATAAGTATAAAGATTGTTGTAGTTGTACCTGAATTTAGGGCCGATCATGAAACTCAAGCCATAAGGATCTTCCCGAACAAGATTATAACCGATCAATATCGGGGCGTTGATGGACTTGGCTTCCATGTGGAGTGTTGAGTTGGTGATACTTACACCCGTTGTTCCTGATACTGAGGGATCAGGGATATAGAAACGGATACTGCCATTGGCCTTACTCCACGACAGGTTGGGCTGGATAAAGAAGCGATTGAAATTGATCCGGCAGAAAATGGTCGCTTCCCAGCCCACTTGGTATTCCGTCAGAATATTCTCGGCTTCAACATTATTAATGGAAAGTGTCCGCACGATAGGGAATGTCGCGTCCATCCCGATTTTAGCGCCATAGTTGAACCGCTTGTCCTTTATGTCGAGGATTGTCTGCGAGTGGGCATAAAGGCAGGCGATACAACTGATCCCTATGAGCAGAAATTTTCTCATGGACACTCGATTATTTCTTTTTCTTGACAGACCATCCGAAATGCCCGATCAATTCGCCTAAACCATAATATTTACCGTGTGAATAGGCGAGCAAATCGGCCTTACGCATATCGAAAGCGCCTGTTTCCGGGTTAAGATATTTATCGTCGGCCAGGACGTTGACAACCTCGGCGATGAACATATCGTGGCTGCCCAGTGCCAGGATCTCTTTTACATGGCATTCGATACACAAAGGGGATTCCTGGATAAATGGAGCCGCGACGATGGAGGCCTTGCCCGGCGTCAGGCCCATTTCCTCGAACTTATGGTGCTCTTTTCCCGAGTTAACGCCGCACCAATCGGTAGCGTAAGCCAGCTCACGGGTCGTGAGATTGATCACGAAAGCCATGTTTTTCTTGAGGATGGGATAGGAATAACGTCCGGGACGGACTGAGATATAACACATCGGCGGATTGGTACAGATCGTACCAACCCATGCGATAGTGATGATATTGTATTCTGATGGGTCGCTTCCGCAACTCACCATGACGGCGGGAAGCGGGTAGATCAGCGTGCCCGGTTTCCAGTCTTGTTTCATTTGATGATGATGTCTCCCTTGTTGATCTTACGCTCGCAATAATGGCATTTGATGGTGCCTTTTTCCCGGTCGATCACGTGGAAACGGGTCTTCATCGGCTCGTTGTTGGTGATGCATTTGGGGTTATTGCATTTCACGATATCGATCAACTCGTCGGGAAGCGTGACTGTTTTCTTCTCGACTACCTCATAGTCATGAATGATGTTCAGTACCACATTAGGAGCGATCAGGGCGATCCGGTCGATCTCGTCCTCCTCAAAAAACTTGTTGGCGATCTTGATCATGCCCTTGGTTCCCATCTTGTTGCTGTGAAGGTTGTTGCCGATGGTGATGGTATTGTCCATCTGATCCAGCTTAAGCATCGAAGCGACCTTAAACAACTGGCTTGATGGGATATGGTCGATAGCGGTGCCGTTCTCAAGTGCGGCGACCTGCAATTCTTTTTTCTTCTCGTTTGACATAATTTTCTTCCGGATTTAAATTTCAATACCTAAAACATCACAGATAATGGCCTGGCGGGCGAACAATCCGTTGCGTGCCTGCTGGATGTAGTAGGCCTTCGGGTTGTCGTCAACGTCGTAAGCGATCTCGTTAACACGAGGCAGGGGATGAAGGATGCGCAGGTTCTCACGGCTGTTCTTAAGCATTGAGTTACGCAAGATATAGACGTTCTTTACACGTTCGTACTCCTCGAGGTCGGTGAAACGCTCGCGTTGTATGCGGGTCATGTAAAGGATATCTGTCTGGTTGATGATCTCCTCCGTGAATTCCGTGTGTTCCTCGTATTTGATGCCATGGGCGTCGCAGAAGTTCTTCTGCTCGTCGGGCATACGCAACTCGTTGGGAGCGACGAAATGGAAGGTAGGGTTGAAGTGCGACATGCCCACGATGAGCGAGTGCACTGTACGGCCATATTTGAGGTCGCCAACCATCGTAATGGTCAGGTCTTCCAGCTTGCCTTGGGTCTTGCGGATCGAGTAAAGGTCGAGCATGGTTTGAGAGGGGTGCTGGTTGGCTCCGTCGCCCGCATTGATGATCGGGATGTTGGTGACTTCCGACGCGTAGCGAGCCGCGCCCTCCAGATAGTGACGCATGATGATCAGATCGACGTAGTTGCTGACCATCAGGATGGTGTCTTTCAATGTTTCCCCTTTCGACGAACTGGTCGTCGACGCGTCCTGGAATCCGATGACCCGGCCACCTAGGCGGTTGACAGCCGTCTCGAAACTGAGCCGTGTTCGTGTGGAAGGCTCGAAGAACAACGTCGCGGCAACCTTGCCCTCAAGGAGTTTCCGGTTGGGGTTCTCCTCAAACTTTTTCGCGTTGTCCAGGATGCGAAGAATGTCCTCTTTGGAACATTGATCGATAGAAACTAAACTTTTACTCATCATAAACTTGAATTATGTACTGTCATTTCTTACTACGCGAAGGTATTTATTTTTATTTTGATTTTTCCCATTTGGGGGCGGGAAATGTTCGCTTGTTTTGGCTTGTCGCTTGCTGCTGATCGAGATATTATGGCGGCCTTTCTTTTCCGGTTGTGAAATGGCATTAGAGCCATTTCACGAACCGATGGATGTACCAGGTCTTTACCAATTGCGTCAGTACGCAATAGCAGAGCAGGATACCGACCAACCAGGGGAAATAGGACATGGGCAGGGCGGTCAGTCCGATAGCCGCGCCGAAGGGACTAAAGGGAATCAAGATTCCAATAGCGACCACCAAAAGCGTCAATCCTGTGACTTGCCAGGAGGCACGACTCTGGAAGAATGGGATCTTGCGTGTCCGTATCATGTGGACGATGAGCGTCTGCGACAGCAATCCCTCGATGAACCAGCCTGATTGGAAAAGGGTCTGGCTTGCTGGTGAGTCGCATTTGAAGACGTACCACATGACCAGGTAGGTGGCGATGTCGAACAGGGAGCTGATCGGCCCGATGTAGATCATGAAACGGCTCAAGTCGGAGGCATCCCACTTGCGCGGCTTGCGCAGGTATTCGGCGTCCATCCGGTCGAATGGAATGGTGGTTTGCGACAGATCGTAGAGCAGGTTCTGGATCAGCAGATGGATCGGCAACATGGGCAAGAAGGGCAAGAAGGCGCTGGCTGCCATTACGCTGAACATGTTACCGAAGTTGGAACTGGCGGTCATCTTGATGTATTTCGTGATGTTACCGAAAGTTTTCCGGCCTTCCAATACGCCATCCTCAAGAACCATCAGGTCTTTCTCGAGCAAGATGATGTCCGCGCTTTCCTTGGCGATATCGACCGCCGAGTCGACAGAGATACCAATATCCGACTGACGCAGGGCCGAAGCGTCGTTAATGCCGTCGCCCAGGAAACCTACCGTATGTTCCTGTTCTTGCAAGAGCGTGATGATACGGGTCTTCTGAAGCGGGGTCAGTTTCGAGAAGACGGTTGTCCGGATGGCGGCTTCGCTTTGTTCCTGGGCGCTCATTGCGGCAAACTCGGGTCCACTCAACGCATGGGTCGTGTCGATACCTACCTGACGGGCAATAGCTCGGACAACAGCGTCGTTATCTCCCGAGAGAATCTTGACTTCGATGCCGTGCTCGTTCAGCTGGCGAATGGCTTTGGCGGCCGAGGGTTTGGGAGGATCGAGAAAGGCGAGATAACCGATCAGGACCATTTCCGCCTCGTCGGCGACACCGAAATCATGAGTCTTGTCCAGGTAACTTTTTTGGGCGACGGCAATGACACGCATTCCTTGCCTGTTCATCTGTCCGCTGATCATAAGTGCCTTTTCACGTAATTCGTCGGTCAGGGGATGGACCTCACCTCCGAACTCGGCGTGTGAGCAGATCTCGAGCATCTCCTCGACAGCTCCCTTCGTGATGATTTGCCGTTTGCCGGTATTGTCCTCGACAACAACCGACATCCGTCGTCTCGTGAAGTCGAAGGGGATCTCGTCTACCTTGTGGTATTTGGCTTTCAGGAACTCGAGCGACAACTCCTTCACGTGCGACAGGATCGCCTTGTCCATCAGGTTTTTCAATCCGGTCTGGAAGAAGCTGTTGAAATAGGCGTGGCGCAGGATGCGTTTGTCGGTATCGTTGCTTCCGTCGGCGTTAATATAACGCTCAAGCACGATCTGGTCGCAAGTCAACGTTCCTGTCTTGTCCGTGCAGAGAATATTCATCGCCCCAAAGTTCTGGATAGCGTTCAGGTCTTTGACGATGGTCTTCTTTCTCGACATTGCCACGGCTCCTTTTGAGAGGTTGGCGGTGACGATCATGGGCAACATTTCCGGAGTGAGCCCTACGGCTACCGATACGGCGAATATGAAGGCTTCCAGCCAATCACCTTTCGTGAGACCATTGACGAGGAAGACGAAGGGAATCATTACCAGCATGAAACGGATCAACAGGAAGCTGACCTTGCTGATGCCACGGTCGAAAGCGGTAGCGGCCCGATGACCCGTGATGTTCTTGGCGATGGTACCGAGGTAGGTGTGGTTGCCTGTAGCGAAGACAATGCCGGTCGCTGAACCACAGACTACGTTCGAGCCCATGAAGCAGATGTTGTCCAATTCCACGACACTGCCGCTGCGAGCCTTTCCCGTGGTTTGGTTCTCGGGGCGTTTCTCTATGGGATCAGATTCGCCGGTAAGTGAGGACTGACTGACAAACAGGTCTTTGGCTTCGACGATACGCAGGTCGGCAGGAATCATGTCTCCTGCGGCCAATTTTACCACGTCGCCAGGTACCAGTTCGGAGATGCTGATCTCCATATCCGGCTTTCCCGCACGGCAAACGTAGCAGGTATTGGTTACCATTTTCAATAGCGCCTCGCTCGAGAGGTTGGCTTTCCACTCTTGCCAAAAACGCAAGACGGCACTGACGATGACCATGACCAGGATGATGATGATCGCCGTCCAGTCTTGTTCGCCCGGAGCGGCCAGTAACACATCAAGTACGAACGAGATGATCACCAATCCGGTCAGGACACCGATAAAGGGATTGATGAAGGCCTTGACGAAGGTCGACAAGGGTCTTTTCTTTTGCTCGTGAGCCACCTCGTTAGGACCATAGAGCGCTTGTCGTTGCTCGATCGCCTCGGGAGTCAACCCTATTGAGCTTGTCTGGAAATAGTTGTATGCCGCCTCTGTCGGCCGTGCGGCAGCCAGGAATACCTTCTCGCTGTTGAAGGCGAATCCCTCTTTTCTCTCTTTTACCTTCTTCCACATGTCTCTAAAGATTAATGGGTTGATATTCGTTTTCTGGATCTCGCCGCGAAGGTAGAGTCAAGATCGAACCGTGACCGTTAGAAACCGATTAGAGCGCTATTAGAAAACTATTAGAATCGATTTAATGGAATTCTAACTCAGCTCTAATAATCCTCTAATAGGAACAGGAATGACGACCTCCTAACTTTGCGGAAAATTAAAGAAGGAGAGTGATATCATGTTGTTGTTTACGGATTTCCTATTGAGGATTGGAAGCGCTTTCGTGATGGGAACGCTGATTGGTTTGGAGAGGCAATATCGGCAACGGGATGCGGGTTTGCGAACGAATGTGCTGGTGACGGTCGGTTCTGCGGCGTTCACGGTCCTGTCGTATGCCATGACTTCTGGCAACGGAGATCCCTCTCGGGTGGCGGCACAGATCGTTTCCGGGATCGGTTTCCTTGGAGGTGGATTAATACTGAAAGATGGCTTTAATGTCAAAGGACTCAATACGGCTGCTACGATTTGGTGCTCGGCGGCTTCGGGCACTTTGGTGGGGGTTGGCATGTTCGCTGAGTCCGCTATCCTGGTCGGGTTTGTCTTATTGACACATCTCTTGTATCGGCCGTTGTGTCGTCTTATTGAGCGGAATAGTGCGGAGTCTTGCGCCTATTCGCTTCGTGTAGAGTGTCGGACGGACTTGGTGGATAAGATTCGTGAGATCATTATGAGAACTTTGTCGTTTGGAGGAGGTGTCAAGTTAAGTTCATTATATTATAAGAATATGGAGGATAAAAGCGTGGTTTGTTGCGATCTGGAGATCGTTGGAGGCAATAGGGCCTTGCTTGATCTATTGGTGGCTCGTGTCCGTGCGGTTCCTGAGGTCTCTTTTGCGGGATGGGAAGAGCGGCATTCCTCTCAGGAGGATTTCTAGATATTATTCTTCCCTTATTGCTTCTTCCTTAATCCGGCACGGATGCGGCTCAGCGATTGGGGTGTGATGTAAAGGAATGAGGCCAGATGCTTCAGGGGAACATTCCGGAGCAATTCCGGATTCGCCTCCAAGAGGGCCAGATAGCGCTCCTTGGCGTTTGGGATGCCGTAGGCGATGGTGGAGTTGTCGACGTTCACGATCTCCTGCTCGAAAATGCGACGTCCGAAGTTGGCCATCTGGATAGAGCTGGAGAAGAGTTGTTCAAGATCTGCCTTGCTGATCATGTAGGCCGAGCTCTCGTTGACCGACTCGATGGTGGCCATCGAGGGTTCGTTGTTGACGTAACCCCATGAGGAGAAGACCACTTCGCCCGCCGTGACGAACCAGAGAGAGGTCTCTGTGCCGTCCACCAGATAATGTGCCCGCCAGATACCCTCGCGAATCAGGTATAGGTTGCTGTTACGCTCGCCCGTGCGGACAATGATCTCTCCTTTGCTGTAATGGTGTTCCGTCATGTGCGACAGGAACTCGAGAAACGTAGCCTCTGGCAGCCGGTATTTCCGTAAGAATTTCTCCTTCATCTTTTCCATGCCGCGAAAGTACGACTTTTCTCTTTATTTCCGCTTGGCCACGAAAATGGCTGTCACGAAAAGCATGGTGAGGAATTCCGCGAGTGGGGTCGCCAGCCAAATTCCCTTTTCACCCAGGATAAGAGGTAAACCGAAGAAACAGGCGGTAAGCAGGATGAATCCTCGGAGAAGCGTAATGACGAAAGCGCTTTTCGCACGCTCGATACTTTGGAAATAGCCGATGGAGACGATATTGACAGCGAAAAAGATAAACCCTGTCGCATAGAGTGGAAGTCCCTCGGTGGCGATCGTGTGGGCGGCATTGCCACGATCGACGAAAAGGGCGGCAATGTCGGAACTGAACAGGATCGTAACCGTGGAGAACAGTAACCCGCAAACGACGGCGGTTTTCAGGGCCAACAGATAGGCTTTACGCACACGCTCCGCCTCGTTCACTCCATGGTTGTAACTGATGATCGGCTGGGCCGATTGGGCGATGGCGTTATAGACCATGAATATAATAGGGAAGAAGTAGCAGGCGATACTGAAGGCGGCGACACCATCCTCACGCAGGTATCGGATAAAGACTTGATTACCCACGAACATCATGCAGGCGATCGCGATCTCGCACAAGAATGCTGATGAGCCGAGCCGACACATATAGCCGATATTGCGGCAGGTGAGCTTGAGGGTG
>USAD01000100.1 GCA_900552415.1 uncultured Parabacteroides sp. | reverse complement strand
ATATCCCTACGTCATCATCCACTTCTTCAATCCGAATCAACCTTTCTATATCCTCTCTTTTATAATTGTACCAATCGCTATCGTACTTATTTTTCAACCAGTGCGATAATAATGCCAATCCTTTCCGAACCAAACTCCAGTCCTCTCCCAAGAAAACTCCAGTCCGGTCCGAAAAGGATTCCATTTTCTTCCGAACAGGATTTTAGGGCATTTAAGTCCGTTTCCAAATACACTGCAGTGAAATTCCAAATACACTGCAGTGGAAGGAAAAATCCACTGTTATGCGCCCGTCGTTATGCAATAGTACGGTCGCCCCACACATACGTTCCTATCGGCTTACATGAACGATCGTTGAAGCCCACACATACGTACGCATAAGCTCATACGTACTATCGTATCCGCAGATCATGTTTCTGATACTATTTACCTTTTTTCTATTGTGCCTCATAAAAATAAACTGAACGGCTCAAACCCTGTCGAGCAGCCTGCTGAGGACGGGGATTCTCAGGACCGGCAACAACAGGCGGGCCGGGGCGACCGCGCAAAGGGCAACCGTCAGTTTCGTAAAAAATCCGGGCACGCAGCGGTAACGTTTCCGGAACAGGGTCCGCAAGGCGGCCTCGACTGTCTGCCGCGGTGTCTGCATCATGCCCAGCCTCAAGAGCCATTTTCGCTTCCGCCCGTCCAGCCGATACAATGGCGTATCCACGGCGCCCGGGAAAAGGGCCGTCACGCCCACGCCATACCGCCTGAACTCATACCAGACCGACTGTGAGAAAGATTTCAGGAAAGCCTTTGTCGCCGCGTAATGCGAGATGGTCGGATAGGGCATCCAGGCGGTCGAGGAGGCGGTGATCAGGATATAGCCTTGATGTCGCCTCAGCATATCCTGCCCGAAAAGGCGAATCAACTTGATCGGGGTCGCGCAATGCAACGCCACGATCCGATCCAGACGGTCGAGAGGCGTCCGCTCGAGCGTCGAGAACAACAGCATCCCCGCGTTGCTTACCAGGATCTCGACCTCCAATCCCCAGTCAGAGACCTCACGATAGATAGTTTCCGCCGCCTCAGGCAATGCCAGGTCCAGGTCGATCACCCGCACATCCGCATGGCTCCGCTCACGCAGCGATTCCGCCGCCCGCCTGTTCTCGTCCGGACGATCGCTGATCACGACAATCCCGTAACCCCGCTCCGCCAACTGCCGGGCGAACTCCAGTCCCATTCCCGACGAGGCTCCCGTTATAACCGCATATTTCATATCCTAACCAAAAACGGAAACGTTTTACGTAATGATCATTCCTCCTTGCCGGCGGCCTTTTTCAAGTTCGCCACCATCTTTTCCAAATTCGCCTGATTCTGCTCGTCGGAGATAGTCGGGTCTTTCTGGAAACGGCCACAGGGAAGCGACGGACAAGCGCCGCAATGCCTCCATCCCTTCTGGTTTACGCAACAATCATAGACGCCACAACAAT
Source organism: uncultured Parabacteroides sp. (assembly GCA_900552415.1). Taxonomy (GTDB): domain Bacteria; phylum Bacteroidota; class Bacteroidia; order Bacteroidales; family Tannerellaceae; genus Parabacteroides; species Parabacteroides intestinipullorum. The sequence continues at coordinate 7,482 of USAD01000100.1, read as the reverse complement.
CTTCGCCCGTATATCGGAGCCAAAAGACCTTCCCTTTTATCTTCCGGCATCCCGGACAGTCGACCGGAAAGCTCGCGCACTCGACACAAACGGTCCCACAGGGCGAAACCTCCACATAATCGTCTTTCCAATACCACCACTTGCATTTCCGCGGGTCCGGATTCTCGGTATTGACAAAATATTCCACGGCACGATACAAATAGAGCTGGCAGCGATCGACCACACATCCGCGCGAGGCACACTCCTCGGCATACAACTCGTCCGCGCTCTTGCCCCTCAAGGATTGGATCGTGGTATAACCCATCCGGATCAAATCCTGTTCCGTCTGTTTCCCGACATTTGGTATTTTCCGAAGCTCACCCATAAGCAAAATCCTAAATCATGCATAATAGACATCAGGCCCACCTCTTCCCCGTCGCGTGCCGCCAAACCGGCGACCATCCGCGAAAAAGAGAAGGCTTTTCACCTGCTCACAAATGTAAGAAATATTCCTCGCAAGGCGGAACGTGAAAAAAAGAAAAGCGTCGAACCTACTGCCGTCCGAAATTGTTATTCCATAAAGACAGAACTTAAAATCATAAAGCCATGGGAAAGAAAAATTTCGTATTGGACACCAATGTTATCCTGCATGATTACAAGTGTCTCCAAAATTTCCAGGAGAACGACATTTTCATTCCGATCGTCGTTCTCGAAGAGCTGGACAAGTTCAAGAAAGGCAGTGAGCAAATCAATTTCAACGCCCGCGAGTTCGTCCGCCAGATGGACGAGATCACGGATGACAACCTGTTCTCAAAGGGTGCCTCGCTCGGTCCGGGCTTAGGCACGTTGCATATCGTCCTGGATGGCACCTATCACAAGACCATCCAAGCCACTTTCCCCGAGAAGAAACCGGATCACCGGATCCTCTCCTGTACCCTGACAATCGCCGAGAAGCATCCCAACATGAAGACGATCCTGGTCACCAAGGATGTCAACCTGCGCATGAAAGCCCGCTCGCTCGGCATCAGTGTCGAGGACTACATCACCGACAAGGTGACCAACGTGGATATTTTCGAGAGGGCACAAGAGACTTACGAGGATATCAATCCCGACCTGATCGACAAGATCTACAACCAGGTGGAAGGCATTGACGCGGACGAGCTCGAGATCAGCTCGAAACTCTCGCCCAACGACTGTTTCGTGCTGAAAAGCGTTCGCAACAGCGTCATGGCCCGCTATAATCCTTTCACCGGAAAGATCAAGCGAGTGGAGAAGGGAAACAATTTCGGCATCCAACCCCGCAACTCGGAGCAGAGCTTCGCTTTCGAGGTCCTCAACGACCCGGAAATCAAGCTGGTCGGACTGACGGGAAAAGCCGGTACGGGAAAGACCCTGCTGGCCCTCGCCTCCGCGCTCAAGCAATCGGGCACCTACAAGCAGATCCTCCTGGCCCGCCCCATCGTGGCGCTGGCGAACAAGGACCTGGGCTTCCTGCCCGGCGACGAGAAACAGAAGGTGGCGCCCTATATGCAACCCCTGTTCGATAACCTGAACGTGATCAAGGCGCAATTCTCGCCCAACCATCCGGAGATCCGTAAAATCGACGACATGCAGAAAAACAACCAGCTGATCATCGAGGCACTCGCCTTCATCCGCGGGCGAAGCCTGTCCGAGACCTACTGCATCATCGACGAGGCGCAAAACCTGACACCGCACGAGATCAAGACCATCATCACCCGTGCGGGCGAAGGGACCAAGATGGTTTTCACCGGCGATATCCAGCAAATCGACTCGCCTTACCTCGACGCGCAAAGCAACGGCTTGGCCTATATGATCGACAAGATGAAGGGACAGAACCTGTTCGCCCACATCAACCTCATCAAGGGCGAGCGCAGCGAACTGTCCGAGCTGGCCTCCGACCTGCTCTGATCCGTCTTAAATAACAAAGAGCGCGGAAAAACACCGAAGCCCTCGAGGGCCATCCGAAATCCGGTGTTTATCCGCGCTCTCTTTTTTTCGCAACAAGCCAGCGTCACTTGCCAGCCACATGATCATCGGGCGGAGGAACAGGCACGCCCTCCTTGATAAACTCATCATATACCACCTTCGGGTGATCCTGCGGCGACATCAACTGATATTCCGCCACGTAGTTATTGCGCCTGAACTGCTTCAACTTCAAGTTCTCGGTACTGTAATTCCTCAACGTGTCTTGACGATTGCCAAACAGGGAACTGTTCAGCACCTGCGAATCCAGGATATTCTCCTTCGGGGTCAGTTTCGGCAACAGGTTCTGCTCCAGCAGGCCCCGATAAGCGCCCACATACTCGCACCAGACCGTGTCTCCCTTGTGATAGATCCTGTAAGTGTAATTTGACCAGGCCGTCGTGATGTGAATCTCTTCCCGCCAAATATCCACCGAGGCCTCAGAATCAAAATAGGGATCCTTGATCGTCACACGCGTCAGTTCAGGCTTATCCTCCTTTATCACAGCCAACCACTTGTCGGAACGCAGGATCTCTTCCCGGATATCCGCCAGATTCTCCTTAATCTCAAATTGTATTCTCATGATCGTTTGCCTGCCCGTCAGGACTTTTTAAGGTTCCAGGTTCTATAGTTCTAGATTCCAATTCTCGAAAGCCACCGGCAAAAATACAGAAAAAGCGCCCCAAAGGAGGCGGGATTCAACATTCTTACTAAATTTGCCTAACTTAATAACAATCATGACAGAGAAAATGTTGAAAAAAGAGATCATCCTTATCAATATAAACGGGACCGATCGCCCCGGAGTCACCGCGGCGATCACGGAGATCCTGGCCAAAAACAACGCTGTCATCCTTGACATCGGCCAAGCGGATATCCACAACCATCTCTCGCTGGGCATCCTGTTCCAAAGCGTGGAGGGAAACTCGGGGGATATCATGAAAGAGCTGTTGTTCAAGGCCTATGAGCTGGACGTGAACATCCGATTCAACCCCATCTCGGAGGCCGACTACAGCGATTGGGTGAACCTGCAAGGGAAAATCAGGTACATCTTCACGATCCTGGGCCGGAAACTGACCGCCAAACAGATCGCCAGTGTATCGAGAGTCGTGGCCGAGCAGGGCATGAACATCGACGACATCAAGCGCCTGACCGGACGAATCCCGCTCGACGAGAACGCACGGACACCCAAGGCAAGCGTGGAGTTCTCCGTACGGGGCACGCCGCTCGACAAGGAGAAGATGAAAGCGAACTTCATGAAACTCGCCTCCGAGCTGGAGATGGATATCTCTTTCCAACAGGACAGCATGTATCGCCGGATGCGCCGGTTGATCTGCTTCGATATGGACTCGACACTGATCCAGACAGAGGTGATCGACGAGCTGGCCATGCGGGCCGGTGTGGGCGACCAGGTCAAGGCGATCACCGAGGCGGCCATGCGCGGCGAGATCGACTTTAAGGAAAGCTTCCGGCAACGTTGCGCGCTGCTGAAAGGGCTTGACGTCTCTGTCATGAGAGAAATCGCCGAGAACCTCCCGATCACGGAAGGGGTCGACCGGTTGATGTATGTTCTGAAAAAGGTCGGTTTCAAGATCGCCATCCTCTCCGGAGGCTTCACCTATTTCGGGAATTACCTGAAACAGCGTTATCACATCGACTATGTCTACGCCAACGAGCTGGAGATCGAGAACGGGAAGCTGACAGGCAACTATGTGGGCGATATCGTCGACGGGAACCGCAAGGCGGAACTGCTCCGGCTCATCGCCCAGGTAGAGAACGTGGATATCCGGCAAACCGTGGCTGTCGGCGACGGCGCGAACGACCTGCCCATGATCAGCATCGCCGGCTTGGGCATCGCTTTCCACGCCAAGCCGAAGGTTAAGGAGAACGCCAACCAGTCCATCTCGACCATCGGTCTCGACGGCATTCTCTATTTCCTTGGATACAAGGATTCCTACATTGAAGAATAACTATTATTTAATTCATTAATCTCATAAATTTTATGATCAGACACATCGTTATGTTCAAGCTCAAGGAGTTTGAGAACGCGGAAGCCAAACAGGCAAAACTGAACGAGATCAAGGAGCGCTTGGAGGCCTTGATCGATAAGATTGAGGTATTGAAATACATCCATGTCGACTTCAACTGCAATCCGGCAGAGACTTGGGACCTGATCCTGACCACCGAGCTGGCCACATTGGAGGACGTGAACACCTACGCCAACCATCCGGAACATGTCGCCGTAGCCAAAGGTATAATCGGGCCCGTCAAGGCGGACAGAGCATGCGTTGACTATGAAGTGCGCTGAGTTCGACATCGAGGAACGGGCCGAAAGGGCCGTACGCAATTTCGAGAGCGGTTATAACTGCGCCCAATCGGTCTTCCTCGCCTACGCGGACCTGTTCGGCCTCGAGCTGGAACAGGCCAAGATGATGTCCGTCTCTTTCGGAGGCGGCATGGGACGCATGCGTGAGGTCTGCGGCACGGTGAGCGCGACCGCCATGCTGATCGGCTTCCGTTATCCAGTGGAGGATCCCAGCGATATGGAGGCGAGAACTCGCAATTACGCGATGACGCAAAAGGCGTTCGCCCTCTTCAAGGAGCGGTTCGGCACATACATTTGCCGGGAACTGCTGCCGCCCGAGGACCAGTCGACCGCGCCCAAGCCTTCGGAGCGGACCGCCGCCTATTACGCCAAACGGCCTTGCGCCAAGTTTGTCCGGCAATCCGCCCTCAACGCCGGCGCGATGCTAAAGGGCGAATGGGAAGAGGAGGCTTGATGTCATCAGGCCAACAATTTGATCTGGTTCACGTAGCCCAGTTGACGCAGCTCGTTGAACAAACCGGTATACGACGACTTGGACTTCACGTTCACCTTGTATGAGATGATCGTCGTATCCGAATCATAATTATAATCATAAGAGATACTTACGATAAAGATATTACGCTGCTCAAGGATCTGGCGAATCCTCTTCAGGTCCGGCGAGGCGGACGAACAGCTTATCGTAAGTATCTTATTGACACCATCCAGGAACATTTTCCGCTCCAGCCGCTCGAGCGAGACCAATATGAGCAACGCGAAAGCGGTCATGACGCTCGCGGCAAGATACATCCCGGCGCCGACGCCCAACCCGATCACCGCGGCGACCCAGATACAGGCAGCCGTCGTCAACCCATGTACGCTTCCCTTGCTCTGGATAATCGCTCCCGCGCCCAAAAAGCCGATGCCCGTCAGCACCTGTGCCGCCACACGTCCGGGATCGCCATTCAACAGGTTCGGATAGGTTTGCGGGATCCAGATCGAGATCAGCATGGCGGCGGTCGATCCCATGCAAATCAAGGTAAATGTCCGCATCCCGGCCTCGCGTCGTCGCAACTGCCGCTCGATGCCGATCACCGCACCCAACAAGAAGCTCAACGACAGGCGCAACATCACGGTATATGGCGTGATGAGCGTACTGTTGACTATCTCCATAAAATCGTTCCACATATCGTTTTCCTCCTTTTTTCTTATCCGCGAATTTAAGGAATCCGGAAATAATCACCTAAATTTGTGAGACGGTACAAGAATTTATTCTTAAAAACAGATTACGATATGTTCAAGAAAGAAACTTACATCACTCGCCGGGCTTTATTGAAGAAGAGCATTGGCTCAGGCCTCTTGCTTTTCCTGGGCAATGACGAGTGCGGCATGAATTACGCGGACAACGGTTACCATTTCCGCCAGGACTCCACTTTCCTGTACTTTTTCGGCCTGCCCTACGCGGGATTGTCGGCCATCATCGATATCGATAACGACAAGGAGATCATCTTTGGCGACGAGCTGACGATTGACATGATCGTCTGGACTGGTATCCAGCCCACACTGCATGAGAAGAGCGAGCGGGTCGGCATCCGTGAGGTTCGCCCCTACAACGAGATCGAGGGCTACTTGAAGAATGCCCAGGCCAAAGGGCAGACAATCCACTATCTGCCAACCTACCGGGCCGAGCACCAGATCAAGTTGTTCCAATGGCTGGGTATCCTGCCCGGCAGCGAGCAGCCGTCGGTTCCCTTCATCATGGGCGTCGTCAACCAGCGTATCTATAAGAGCGATGAGGAGATCGCCGAGATCGAGAAGGCCTGCCTCGTGACGGCGGACATGCATCTGGCGGCCATGCACACGGTGCGGCCGGGCATCCGGGAATGCGATGTTGCCGCCGCTGTCGCTCAAGTGGCCATCGCCAACAACTTCGAGCTCTCCTTCCCCACCATCGCGACCATCAACGGACAGACGCTGCATAACCACGACCACAGCAACCTGATCAAGAGTGGCGACATGCTCCTGCTCGACGCGGGCGCCGAGACAGAGATGGGTTATGCCGGCGACATGTCGTCGACCATCCCGGCCGACGCGACATTCACGCCCTTACAGAAAGACATCTACGACATACAGGTAGCCGCCCACGAGGCCGCCGTCGCCGCCTTGCGCCCCGGCATCCGCTTCGAGACGGTCTATGACCAGGCGTGTGCCGTGATCATGGATAACCTGAAGCAACTGGGCTTCACGAAAGACGATCCGATGGAGGCGGTGAAAGCGGGTGCCCATGCCATGTTCATGCCTTGCGGATGGGACTCGACGTACACGATATGGAGAATCTCGGCGAGGTTTATGTCGGCTACAACGGACAACCCAAGAGCACGCAATTCGGACGGAAATCTCTCCGCCTGGGCCGCGAGCTGGAACCCGGCTTCGTCCTGACCATCGAGCCGGGCGTCTACTTCATCCCCGAATTGATGGATCTGTGGAAAAGTCAGGGCAAGTTCACGGAATTCATCAACTACGATAAGCTTTTCCAATATCGCGATTTCGGCGGCATCCGCAACGAGGAGGATTATCTTATCACGGCCGATGGCGCCCGTCGCTTAGGGAAGAAAATCCCATTGACCACGGAAGAGGTGGAAACGATTCGACAATAAACTCATCTCATGCGCGAAGAGGCTGGAGAAATTTTCTCTAGCCCCTTCTAACGCACGGAGAGGCCAGAAATCTTTTCTCTAGCCTCTTTTAACGCGCGGAGAGCCCAGAAATCTTTTCTCTAGCCTCTTTTAACGCACGGAGAGCCCAGAAATCTTTTCTCTAGCCTCTTTTAACGCGCGGAGAGCCCAGAAATCTTTTCTCTGGACTCTTCTTACGCAACAGCTTCCCCCAATACCGCGGTAAATTTCCGAACGCGCTGTTCCACACTTTCCCGCACCTATCGAACAAGCCCTCCAATTCAAACATAAACTTGCCTTATCAGGCAAAATCCCCTACCTTTGATGGGCAATGAATATTTATTAAAGTTATGATCAAGATCTATGGCATGGACACCTGTCCAGACTGTGTATATGTAGAAGAACAAGTTAAGGGCGACGATCGATACCAGGTCATCGACATCGGCCGCCACGTGAAGGATCTCAAGGCCTTCCTGAGGCTTCGCGACCATCAGCCGGTTTTCGACGCGGCCAAACAAGCCGGAGCGGCCGGCATCCCCTGTTTCG
>USAD01000099.1 GCA_900552415.1 uncultured Parabacteroides sp. | reverse complement strand
ACGAAGCTGCTCAATGCGATCCTCATGGCTCCAAGGTTGGCCATAAAAGCCCTCTACTGTTCCTCTGAATAACACGTCGGGATAATCCTTAATGGTGCATTCCGGCAAGCGGTACTTTCCGTTATCCTCTTTTAAGGCCAATTGACGGATGGTTTGTGCCGCATAGAAAAGTGAGGCACCATCTACGATTTCAATCCGGATTCCCTCAGGACGAATATCGATAGTATAAGCGCCGGAACGCCGCATCAACTCGTCATCAGATTTGAGAGTACTGATCTCAATGGGCAATCCACTGCTGGAGAAGGGAAGAGCCTCACTTAATACCCGGACACCGTCAGCGTCCGGATTTTCCATGCCTGTTATTTGATATCCCTTGGTGGGAGTAAACCATTTGTTGGTGATTGTCAACTCTTGAGGTTCGGCAAGGATGCTGGGGATCCTGTCCTGGCCATAGGCGAAAGCACAACTGCTAATCAACGCCGCGGTAGCCAATATTTTTCTAGCGTTTTGCATGTTTTTGGAGATTTTCGATTAACACTTTTCTCTATACGGACAAAGGTAGGTAAAAAATTCGACAAGATCCCATCTTACTTCCGTTTGAACACAAAGCTTCGACCTGCTTTATCTTCCCATTCCGTCATCAATTGATGGAAATCCGGATAGTTCTTGGGCGTGATGAGCCTTTGATGGATGGTCAATTGGCGTTCCACAATTACCCGATCCTTTTCCTGATTGATCCGGATGATCAGTTTACCCACCTTGTTCTCGATTTGTTTTTCGCAAGGAGGTGTTTGTGGTTCCAGATCATTTTGGGAAATGATAGTTGTCGTGTAATGTTCGTCTATGATTCGTGGTAGGAGCAGATTCGTTTCTCTCCGGCTGTTAAGATGCCCATAGCCTGAGGTTGCCACACCTTGTGGCGCTTCCGGCAGGGTTAAAATATAGAACTTATCGGCAACCTGCTCAATTGAGACATGTTCCTCTTGTATCGTGTTGTCTGAGAAATAGGGCAGGAGATCGTTGCCTATTTGATATTGGCCGGTCACTTTCGGCTCCCCGTTTTGCAGGTTGATGGTAACATCTCCCTCAACACGGCTTTCCTGGAGCGCTTGGATTTTAATGGGTTGTCCGGTAGTCAACGACAAAAGTGTTTGGTGCTCAGGATCGACATTGGGACGTTTGTAACTGTCGGGGCTAAGGAGCAGGCTTTTGTCTCCCCATTGGCAATGGATCGCGGTTTGCTCGATCGCCGGGCGACAGAGGCCCTGTTCCGCTTTTGTCCGGAAGGCAATGATGGGCTCGGCATCGAATCCGGCCTCGTTAAGCAGGGCGGAAAGCAGGAAGCATTTCTCAAGACTTGTCCCATACGCGCCGCTGATGATCTGGTCGATCGGCCGGCAGCGATAATGGCTCATGGGCATGGTGACCGCCACCTGATCAAGACCGTATACGTAGTCGAGGATGGCCCGGATCTCGCCGGTTTCGTTCTCTTGTTCTTCGATCAGGCTCTCCGAGATGGAGGCGATGACCGGATTGCCCTCTCCGTAGAGTAGTTGCTTGTATTGTTCTTGGAGCGGCTGGAGTGTCGTGGATATGGACGGAGCGGTGGTTCCCATGAAACAGGGTTGGTCGCCATTCCGTACGGATACGCCCGGCTCACGCGAGGCCGCGGGCAGGTTGTGCCAAGTCCAGGTCTGGGTTTGGTTGTTGCTGTCCGTTTGTGCCCGACAGTTGTCTGCCTCGTTCGCTATTGAATAGATAAAGGGGACATCTTTGGGATGGTTGACGGTCAGGGTAAATTCCTTGACGGGTGACGATTGCAGGAGCGGCTCGTAGATTTCCAGCGGCTCTTTTATATTGCCCGGCCGGGTGAGGATGGAATAATCCAACACGATCGTGGCGCCCAGCTCTAGCCCCGTGTGGACGACTACCATCTCTTTCAGGTGGTTGAAGGCGGGAGCGTCGACAGCGGCGCTGGGAAGGACCTCGACGAGGGCATTGTCGGGCAGACGAACGATCTTGCCATCCTTCTGCCGGGTATAGGCCTCGTTGATCTTGAGCTCCTGTATTTTTGGATCATAGACGATAAAAGTCTCACCATAGGTGCTGTTCATGGCGGTGTGGGTGAGGAGTGTCAGCTCCATGACGTAGCGGAACTCCTGGCTATTGTCCGCATGAAGCGTGTAGCTTTTGGAAAGTTTCTTGTATTCCGCCTCGTTCGCGGCCCAGGCGAGTGTCGGGATGAGCAGGCAGAGGCAGAGCAATCGGAAGATCCATCTGTTCCGAGTGTTTATCTTGTTCATGTCTTTTTACTTTTTGTGGATGAATAAATAGTTGCCGAAATCCTTATGCGCGTTGACTGCCGAACGGAAATTTTCCCAGTCGTCGGCCTCGTAGACCCGTTTCTTGAGAGCGAGGCGTTGGGTCAGGCGCAGTTGGTTGCCTTTGAGATGGACATCTCCTTCCCAGCTGGCGGCGGGACCGTCGATCGAGCGTGAGCGTTCCTCGATGTCGCAGGCGTAACCGGCAGGCAAACGAAGGACCTCATCGATCTCTACCAGGCGCGAGCAGGCATCCTTGAAACCATACTTCCGTTCTTCCAGACTCGTGTCTATGCGGAGATAACTCTTTACCTGGTTGTAGAGGTTGTTGGTCGCGAATGGTTTTATCAGGAAACCCTCCTGGCAAGGCAAGGCGTAGTCCGGGATCTCGTAATGGAACGTGATACGGATGGGAGCCGCCTGGTAATCCTTCGGGTTCTTTCCATAGTCCACCTTCGTGAGGCGGGCCTTGGGTGAGACGGCCAGCAATTGGCTCTCGAGATGATTTTGCCATTGCGATTGCCAGCCGGTGGTGAAGATCCGCCGGATGTTGCTGTCCGATTGTCCTTCGGCCTCGATGGAGAATTGTCCACTCAGGGTGCCGTCAGCCTTCAGGCGGTTGTCAGCCTTGATGCGGACGTAGTGGTTCTCGGGAGCGGAGACAGGAGTGATTCTCAGATCGGAACCCTCAGGCAGGCCAGGCAGGTAGTTTTGTTGCTGTTCGGCGCTGCTCCACAGCTCTCGACAGAAAGGTACCCAGGTCGGGTCGAGCGGTATATAAGTGCCATCGGATAACTTGACAACAGCGACGCAGTGGTTGAAATGGACGGCGTGGATCGATTAGACGCGGCTGCCTGCCATTGTCATGGCGGGGTAGGCCTCGAAGCCGGCCATGCGAAGGAAAGCGACCAGCGTGCTGGCGATATCCTTGCAGACACCACAACGGTCGGTGTAGTTCATCTGGAGGTTATGGAGCGTGTAGCCCTCGCCCTTGCCCATCGAGATGCCGGCATAGCGGATGTTGTCGGCTACCCAGTGGGTGAGGACGGCGATCTTCTCCATCTCGGTCTTTTTGCCCCGGATCAGCTCGTCGACTTTCGCCTGTGCCTCGGGGATCGGCTTGAAGCTGCCGTAGTCCTCATTGACCTTGTTGAACCAAAGGGATTTCTCTTTCCAGCTAGGGGTTGACGACATCATCAGTTTTGGGGCGGCGTCGAACAGGTCCACCATATTGGGCTCTTTGGGAAAAGGCATGAGATCGGAGCAGGCGAAGGTATAGGCCTTGTTGCCTCGCTCGTCGTAACGCATGGAAGAGGCGCACTCGCCTTGATAGAACTGGAATTGCAGCTCCTTGTTGGCGGGAACGGTCACCCGGTAGACTTTCCGAAGGGTCGGCTCTGTTGTCCAGAAGGGGACAATATCGTAGAATTGGCCTCGCATGGGCGGGATGAAGCGGGATTCATCATCGGCACCGTCGGCCAGCAGGGCATAGGTGAAGCCCTTCTTGTTGATTTGGTAATCGAGGATGTCGCCCGGATCCAGGTGACCGACCTCCATCATGATCTGGCGGGCGCCCCAGTAGATCATGCGTGCCGGGGCCGCGTAGTCGAGTTGGAGGTTGATGTCGAGATTATGTACGTCGCCATTGGCCTTGTAGATGGTCACCCGATAGAACTCCGCGTCGGCGGTCAGCGGGTCGTAGTCGTATTTGAGGACGCGATAATCTTGGGCGCCTTGCCGGTTCATGATTTTGACTACCCGATGGATGACGAACGATCCGGAGCCGTTCTCCTGGACGGTGACATCGGTACTGTCGAGCAGGCTCACGCTGTTGAAGCCCGCGTATTTTTCTGGTGCCGACAAGGTCAGGTCGGGCGCTATGGTGGCGCTTTCCCGGATCTGTTGGGCTTGAATAAATGTAGCCGTCGCGCAAACAAGCGCGAGGCCGATCAGTTTCCTTCTTTTCATCTTTTAGATTTTGAGGTTTGACATTCGTTTGTCTCAATCGCCAGTCGGCGACAAGCGGCCCGGTCGATCTTGCCGCTGCCTGTCATAGGAATCGCTTCGACTCGCAGGATCTGTTTCGGGCGTTCGTAGCGGTCGAGCGCCTCAGGTGGAAAGGCAGTCGCCGCCGCTGTCGTGAGCAGGACGATCGCCTCGCCGAATTTGGGGTCGGGGAGTGCCGTGATGGCGAACGGGACCGTCAGGAAGGGGCGTAGTTTCGCCTCGACTGTCTCGATCTGGATCTTGACGCCGCCGCTGTTGATGATGTTGTCCTTGCGACCGATCACCCGGAAGCGGCCGTCGGGCTGGAGATCGACCACGTCGTTGGTGACCAAAGGGCCGTCGCAAACGAGCGGGGCGTCGATCATCAGGGTCTGGTCGGGTGAGAGGCTCAGGCGCACCGAGGGGAAAGGCTCGTAATATTCGGAGGCCTCGGGGCCGTTCAATCGCCGCATGGCGACGTGCGAGAGGGTCTCCGTCATCCCGTAGGTCGAATAGATGCGGTTCGGGAGTGGTCGAAGGGCCACCTCCAGCTCCCGGTCGATGGCGCCTCCTCCGATGATCAGGTGGCGGATCCGCGTGAGCCGTTCCCGTTCGGCCGGGACTTGAAGCGAGTTATAGACCTGAAGCGGGATCATGGCCGCGAAGTCCAAATCCCCGTCGAATGGTTCGGCGAGTGGATGGCCGGAGGGCTCGCGGACCAACAGTTTGAGTCCCCACTCGAGCGCACGGACGACGACCATCTTGCCCGCTATATAGCGTAACGGCATGCAGAGCAGGGCCGTGTCGCTTTTCTTTAGGACCAGGAATTGGCAGGTGAGGCGGGCACTGGCGCGCATCCGTTCCTTGAGGACACGCATTTGCTTGGGCGTGCCGGTCGAGCCCGAGGTCTGCACGGTCATGTAGGGCGACGGATCGTCCCATTCCGCCTGGAAAAGCTCCAGGTCATTCTCTATTTGTGCTCGTTCGCTCATCGCTTCAGGGATTTGGGATTGAACCAAAGACAATCGCCCCGCACCTCGAGCGGCAGGTCGATGTTGTCGGTGAAGAGGGCACCCGTACCGAGGCCCTGCGGGAGTGGGTTGCCGAGTGTCGCGCACCATTGGGCGATGCTGTTCAGCCCGATGTTCGACTCGAGAGCGGAGGTGATCCACCAGCCGATTCCCTCGCGGCCCGCGATCTCGATCCAATCCTCACAACCATGGATGCCGCCGTGCAGGGAGGGCTTCAAGATGATGTATTGCGGCCGGATGGTTTGCAGGAGTCGAGTTTTCTCCTCGTAGGTGTCGTGGCCGATCAGCTCCTCGTCGAGGGCGATTGGCAGGGGCGATGCGGCCGCCAGCCGGGCCATCTCCTCCCATTGGCCCGCCCGGATGGGCTGCTCGATGGAGTGGATCTCCAGTTCGGCCAGCCGTTGGAGCTTCTCCATCGCCTCGGCCGGGGTAAAGGCGCCGTTGGCGTCGACTCGCAACTCGACCTTACCGGCGGGCAATTTCGCCCGGATATGGCGGAGCAAGGCCAGCTCCTCCTCGAAACGGATCGCCCCGATCTTCAGCTTCACGCACCGGAAGCCGATCTCAATTTTCCGCTCGATCTGCTCGAGCATCATTTGGTAGTTGCCCATCCAGATAAGGCCATTGATCGGGATGCCCGCCTCGCCCCGCGAGAAGGGGGTGTCGTGGAAGGCGAGGCTCTCGGCATGGAAATGGGCGAGGGCCGTCTCCAACCCGAACAGGATGGAAGGATAGGGGCGCAGCGCCTCCACGTCGAGCTCGCCGCTCTCAGCGAGACGGGCGCAGGCCTCCGCCAGGCGTTCCTCGTAATCTGGCAGGTCGTCGCGGCTCAGCTGGGGCAGGGGAGCGCACTCGCCGATGCCCACGCGACCCGGCTCATTGGGGTCGCTCAGGTGGACAAGGTGTATGCGGCGTGTCGTATAGACGCCCCGCGACGTCCCGGCCGGTCGTTTGAAATGGAGCGTCCGGGGCTCAATGTCGATTTGGTACCGCTTCATGATCAGGGGAATTTAGGATAGTCCTCGAAGCGAGGGCGCCGTTTCTCGAGGAAGGCCTTGCCACCCTCTTGCGCCTCGTCGGTCATGTAATAGAGCATCGTCGCGTCTCCCGCCAGCTCCTGGATGCCGGCTTGCCCGTCGAGCTCGGCGTTGAGGCCCGCCTTGATCATGCGCAGGGCGAGGGGGCTGAGCAACATCATCTCCTCGGCCCACTGGACATATTCGTCCTCCAGCCGGTCGAGTGGGACTACCTTGTTGACCAGTCCCATGTCGAGCGCCTCCTGGGCGTTATACTTGCGGCAGAGGAACCAGATCTCGCGGGCCTTCTTCTGGCCGACAACGCGGGCCAGGTAAGAGGAGCCGAATCCGGCGTCGAAGCTGCCCACGCGCGGACCGGTCTGCCCGAAGATGGCGTTCTCGGAGGCGATGGTCAGGTCGCAGACAACATGCAACACGTGTCCGCCTCCGATGGCGAAACCGTTGACGGCGGCGATCACCGGCTTGGGCAGTGAGCGGATCTGCTTCTGGACGTCGAGCACGTTGAGCCGCGCTACGCCATCCTTACCAATGTAGCCGCCGTGTCCCTTGACGTGCATGTCGCCCCCGGCGCAGAAGGCCACGTCGCCCGCTCCGGTCAACACGACGACGTTGATGTCCTGCCGCTCGCGGCAGATGTAGAGCGCGTCGCTCATCTCGGTGGTCGTTGTCGGCGTGAACGCGTTGCGATAACGCTCGCGGTTGATCGTGATTCGGGCAATGCCGTTATAGAAATCAAACAGGATCTCCTCGTATTGCTTGATGGGAGTCCATTCTCTTTTTGTGCTCATGATTTTTTTCTTTTGATTGTTGGAATTTATGTTTGACGCGAAAGTACGAATTAATCCCCAAACCGTCCCTTTTCCGCCGGGAAAGTGGTTGGGCGGTTCCCCGAAAGGGTTCGGCATATCGGAAAAGATCTTTTTCCGCTTCCGAAGAGGTTCGGCGCATAGAAAAAGATCTTTTTCTGTTTCTGGAGACGCTTCCGCGTCCTTTTCGCTTATTTGAGCGAGTGGTAATAGTCCTTGAGCAACGCCACGTCGGTCGCCTTGTCGGTGAAGACCTCGATCAGCATGGGGCGCTCGCTCGGCCGCTCGGTCTGGGTGAACTCGGGCAGAGCAGCCTCCAGTTCAGCCTCGTCGCGGACGGCGGTGTAGATGAAGCCCCGTGCCTCGGCCCAGCCCTTGGCGTTCGCCTCGTGGGTGGCGGTGACGAAGCGGCGCGTCTCGCCGTTCATGTCGAGGCCCGGCAGCGAATGGAAGATCTCGCCCCCGCCGTTGTTCAGCAACAGGATGCGGACGTTGGGGCGGCAGTTGGCGTGCCAAAGGGCATTCATGTCGTAGAAGAAGCTGAGGTCGCCGATGACGATGAAGTTCAGCCGGGCAGACCCGATGGCATAGCCCAGTGCCGTCGAGAGCGAGCCCTCGATGCCGTTGACGCCCCGGTTGCAGCAGACCTCCGTGCTTTCGGGGATCGTGAACATCTGGGCGTAGCGCACGGTGGAACTGTTGGCCAGATGGAGGGCCGACTCGGGCGGCAAGGCTCCGAGCAGCTTACCGATGGCGCCCATCTCCGAGTAGGCGAACCGGGGCTCGGGGATCTGCTTCGAGCGTTGTTCCCACATGCGGGGAAATTCCACGGGGCGGTTCTCCATCAGCGGGGCGATCTTCTCGAGGAACTCGAAGGGATCCATCTCGATCACGGTCGTCAGGCAACCGAAGGTGTCGACCACCTCGCCGTTGGCGGCCACGTGCCAATGCTCCTTGGGCGGGTTTTTCCGCAACAGCTCCTTCAGCCGTTTCGAGACGACATGCCCGCCGTAGGTGATCACCAGGTCGGGCGAGAGCGCCGCCCGCTCCTCTTTCGGGGTGGCATAGATCACGGCGTCGAAGTTCTTGATGGGCAGGCCCGGCACGACGCGGTTGCCGATGTGCTCGCTGAGCCAGGCGAAATGCTTATAGAGCTGCTTGCAGGTCTTTTTCTCGAAGAGGTAGATCAGGCTCATCTGCCCGGCGATCATCATTCGGCGGCTGTATTTGTTCAGGCGCTCGATCAGCCCGTCGTATTCGCGGTCGTAGATGTTCAAGCCCTGATAGCGGGTGATGACGCGGACTTGGGGCAGCTCCTCGGTCGTGAACTGGAAGAGCGGCTCGGAGATGGGCACGTTGATGTGCACCGGTCCTTTCCCGTGGTGGTTCAGCTCCAGCAGGGCCTCATTGATCAGGCGGTTGCAATACCACTCCTCCTCGGCGGTGTGAATCTCTGGCAGTTGGACCGACTTTTTCACCAACGAGCCGAAAACGCCCGGCTGCGGCAATGTCTGCCCATCCATTTGGCCGATCCATGCCTCGGGCCTGTCCGCCGAGATGACGACCAGCGGCACCTGCTGGTAATAGGCCTCGGCCACGGCGGGATGTATGTTCAACAGGGCCGATCCGGACGTGCAGCAGACGGCCGCCGGCTTGCCGCCATGCAGGGCCAGGCCGAGGGCGAAGAAGGCGGCGCCGCGCTCGTCGGTGATGGCGTGGCACTTGAAGAAGGGATGGTTCGCTATGCTCTGGATGAGCGGTGTGTTGCGGCTGCCCGG
>USAD01000098.1 GCA_900552415.1 uncultured Parabacteroides sp. | reverse complement strand
TTTCAATCGGAGGAAGAACACCCATAGCGATCACCTCATCACGCAACTTGCACAAGTGCTCGTAGCTCTTCTTCAAAGCAGCCATCTCCTCGGCAGTACCTGTTACCTCCTCGTAAGCGGCACCGTTCTTCGTGATTGTTACCTCCATCGCCATCATGATGTGATCCATTCCGCTGAAAGAAACGTAACGACCAGCCGGCCACTGGAACTCAGCGCCACCCATTGCCGCACGGATCATCTCAACAGAAACGTATGACGGGCTCTGGAAAGAAGAACGACCACGCAGGTTGATGATATTAGCGCCACCCTTAACAACCTTCTGCTGGATCTCTGCCCATTGCTCAGCTGAAAGCTTATCCGTTCCGATCAAGTCTGTCAACGGTGTACCTTGTACCTTCGCGGTAGAAGCGAATACAGCCATGACCACCATAAGTACGGCAACCTGTTACCTCGCTCTGGCCAATGCCGAAATGCTTAGCCAACTCGCTCTGCAAACGGATGCTATCCAAAGCGGCCAAAGTTGTTACTTGAGACGGTTTCAGACCTGACCAAAGCAAAGTTACCAAACCCGTGATATCAGCCGGGTTGAAAATAATCACTACATGCTTTACATCCGGGCAATATGCCTTGATATCCTTACCTAATTGCTCAGCAACAGCAGCGTTGCCTTTCAACAGATCCTCACGAGTCATACCTTGTTTACGAGGAGCGCCACCAGAAGAGATGATGTACTTCGCGCCAGTAAACGCCTCTTTAACATCGGTCGAGAAGGTCACGTTCAAGCCCTCAAAACCACAATGACGGATCTCCTCAGCGACACCCTCCAAACCCGGAGCATAAACATCATACAAGCAGATATTGGGAGTCAAGCGCATCATAGCAGCACACTGAGCCATATTAGAGCCAATCATTCCGGCAGCTCCAACGATCGTTAATTTCTCGTTAGTCAAAAATTCCATAATTCCTAAGATTTTAAATAATGAAACAATCTTTTTGTTCGTTAGCAAATGTACGGAAAAAACAGATCCATTATCCGCTTCACACCAAAAAGAATCGCGATATTATTCTTAAATTCGCGTAAAAGGGCGGGGCGCACCGGATTTGCCCCTGCCATAACAAGATTACTCATTAAAAAGAATAGCATCTATGAAAAGCATATCCTGTTTCTTGCCATATCAAGACGACACGGCAACCCGCTCGACCGTACGGCAACTCACCTGTTCGCCCCTCGTTGAAAAGATCTACCTGCTCGTCCCGGCCGATAAGGAAGAACCGCAAATTCCCTCATGCGCTTCGATCCGGATCAACGACTTGTGGAGCTCCGAGACTATCCGGACCATAGCCGAGCACTCGACAACCGAATTTATCCTGATCTATACTCAGGGAGATGCCTTAAAACTGGGTCCGTTCGCCCTCGATCGCCTGGCTACATTAGCCTCCGAGACCAATGCCGGCCTGCTTTACGCCGACTATCAGGAGACAAAAGGTGAAAAAACAGAACCACATCCACTCATCGACTATCAGGAGGGTAGCCTTCGTGATGATTTCAACTTCGGAGCCTTGCTTCTCTATCGTGCCGAAGCGCTGATCGAGGCGATCACCCGCGCACATGAGCAATACCGCTTCGCCGGACTCTACGACTTGCGTCTCAAGGTTTCCCAATCCTGGCCGATTACGCATGTCAGTGAATACCTTTATACGATTGTCGAGAACGACCTTCGCTCCTCGGGCGAGAAATTGTTCGATTACGTCGATCCCAAGAACCGGGCCGTCCAAATCGAGATGGAGGCGGCTTGCACGGAGCATTTACGGCAAGTTGGCGCCTACCTGTCCCCCGTCACAAGAGAGATCGAGTTTGAGGGGACGGATTTTCCCCGTGAGGCATCCGTTATAATTCCTGTTCGTAACCGGGTCCGTACGATCGAGGACGCGGTCCGTTCCGCCTTGAGGCAAGCAACGGATTTCAACTATAACGTCATCGTCGTGGATAACCATTCAACCGACGGTACGACCGAGAAGATCGCCGCATTGGCGAAAGAAGACCCGCGCTTGTTGCATCTCCTGCCCGAACGGAACGATTTGGGTATCGGCGGGTGTTGGAACCTGGCGATCCACCATCCCGAGTGTGGTCGTTTCGCCGTACAACTGGATAGCGACGATGTCTATAGCGACGAGTATACCTTGAGCCGGGTGATCTCGACCTTCCGCTCCGAGCATTGCGCCATGGTAATCGGTAGCTACCACATGACCAACTTCCAGATGGAGACCTTGCCGCCCGGCGTGATCGACCATCGGGAATGGACCGCCGAGAATGGGCACAACAACGCCCTCCGCATAAATGGACTTGGCGCGCCCAGAGCCTTCTATACGCCTCTCTTGCGACAACTGAACCTGCCGAACACCAGCTATGGCGAGGATTACGCCATCGGGTTAAGGCTTTGCCGAGAGTATAAGATCGGACGGATCTATGACGTGCTTTATCTTTGCCGCCGTTGGGAAGACAATTCCGACGCCGCCCTCGATACTCGTCGGATGAACGACCATAACCTCTATAAGGATAAAATCCGGACATGGGAATTGCAAGCCCGTATCCTCCTAAACAAGAGAAAAGCATGAAACCGAATATCTGGGTCAGCTCCTCGCAAGCCAACGAGATGCTGGCCAAACAACTCAAGACATGGCCCCTGGCGCATGACAACTTCCAGGCATTGAAGAATGTTCGCCTCAAGGAGATCCGGCTGGACGATTGCCTTATCAAGATCCAGTTCAATCCGGCACGCGCCATCTCCACGACGGCAAAGGTAGATAAAGGCGCTATCCTGGATCGGCCCTGCTTCCTCTGCGTGGCCAACCTTCCGGTGGAGCAGGAACGATTGCCGTTCGGGTTCCATTACCTGGTGCTTTGCAATCCCTACCCGATCTTCCAGGAGCATTTCACGATCCCCGCCCGCAGGCATGAGCCCCAAAAGATCTTGTGCCGGCTCAACGACCTGCTGACCATCGCTCGCCGGCTCAACCGGCACACGATCTTCTATAATGGTCCCCGTTGTGGCGCCTCAGCTCCCGACCATGCCCATTTCCAGGCGGTAACGCAAGGCGTGATGCCCATAGACCAGGAGATCGGCGATTGGCTCGCACGGCAAGACGACCGGCACCTCATACCACTTGGGCAAGCGCCCGGAGGAAGCCGGCTCTGGCGACTGGAGCGTTATTGGCGAAACGGTTTCGTCATCGAGGGCAATAACCAAGAGGAGATCGCCACTTGGTTCAAGCGTGTCTTCGACGCCTTGCCACGTAGCGAGGACGAGGAGGAACCCAAGATGAATCTTTTTGCCTATTATAACGACAAAACGGGCTGGAGACTGGTGATCATCCCGAGAAAGGCACACCGGCCACGGCAATACTTCGCCGAAGGAGAGGAGCGCCTGTTGAGTAGTCCGGGAGCTGCCGACGTAGGCGGTTTGCTGATCCTACCCGTCGAGCGGGATTTCGAACGGATGGACGAGTCCCTGTTGCGTGACCTGTTCGGGCAAACCTGCTATGACGACGAGACGATCCGATCATTCCAGATCAATACTGTTTTTTAACTATCTTCGCGGCAAACACGTTTAGTGAAGCAAAAACAAGACGATGAAAGCATTCTTTAAAACTATCCTGGCCTCGACGATCGGCGTGATCGTAGGCCTCACCTTTATGGGCATAATCGGCCTGCTCGCCTTAGTCGGGCTGGTCGCCGGCCTCACCAGTACGCCGACCTACGTACCGTCAAACAATACGGTCCTGAGAATCGACCTCAACGGCACCATCGCCGACAATCCGGCGGAAGACCCTCTGGCCCTTCTCTGGAAAGAGGATGAGACAACCCTATCGCTCAAGGAGATCCTGAAAGCCATCAAGGTCGCCGGTGAAGATCCCCGGATCAATGGTATTTATCTCCGGGCAGGTAACCTTGATGGTGGTAGCGCGAGCCTGCAAAGCATCCGCCATGCCCTCGAGGCCTTCAAGGAGAGCGGCAAGTTCGTGGTGGCCTATGGCGATAACTATACGCAAGGATGTTATTATCTCTGCTCCGTGGCCGACCGGCTTTTCCTCAATCCGCAGGGAATGGTGATGCTCAATGGCCTGTCGAGCCAGACCATGTTCTTCACCGGGTTGATGGAGAAACTCGGCGTCGAGATGGAGGTCTTTAAGGTCGGCTCCTACAAGGGGGCAGTCGAGCCTTTCCTGCTCAAGAAATTGAGCGACGAGAACCGGGAGCAGATCCAATCCTATATCTCGACCATCTGGGGCCATCTGGTGGAGGGCATCGCCTCCTCACGCCGGATGAGTACGGATGCCGTCGAGCAATTCGCCAACGAGGGACTCGCCTTCGCCGGTGCCCAAAAAGCGATTGATATGGGCCTGATCGACGAGCAAAAGTATCAACCGGAGGTAGACCGTTTCATTCGGGAACAGACCGGACAAGAGAACAAACAGAGTTACGCCTCCGTCTCGGAGGTGGCCAGCCTGGATACGCCCAAAGGATCCGGACCGAAGATCGCCCTGCTTTATGCCGAGGGCGAGATCGTTCCCCGGCAAAGTGTCTCGGGCTATGATCTCTCACAAGTGATCACCGAGCGACTGGCCGACCAGCTGATCGAGCTGAAGGAGGATAAGGAGATCAAGGCGGTTGTCTTGCGTATCAACTCGCCGGGCGGAAGCTTCCAAGTCGCCGACCAGATCTGGCGACAGGTCGAGGAGCTCAAGAAAGAGAAACCGATCGTGATCTCGATGGGCGATGCCGCCGCCTCGGGTGGTTACTACATCGCATGTGCCGCCAACCGGATCATCGCCGAATCGAACACACTGACCGGATCGATCGGTGTCTTCTCTCTCCTGCCCAACACGACCCGCCTGGCAGATAAGCTGGGTATCGGAAGTGATGTGGTGAAAACCAATCCCTATGCCGACCTGGGCAACTCCATGCGCCCCATGAGCGCCGACGAGCGAGCGCTCTTGCAACACCAGACCGAGTATGCATACCGAACTTTCCTTTCCCGATGCGCTGATGGACGAAGCATGACCACCGAGCAGGTGGATCGTGTGGCGCAAGGTCGGGTCTGGACCGGCTCGCAAGCGGTAGACCTGGGCCTGGTGGATGACCTGGGTGGCCTTCAACAAGCGATTAGCGACGCCGCCGAGCTGGCGCAATTGGATCATTACCAAATCAAGGAGATCACGACCAACAAGAGCCTGTTCGAGGAGCTTTTCGCCACGACCGGCCCGACGATCAAGGCCAACCTGCTCCGCTCGTTCCTGGGGGATGATTTCATTTATTACCAAACGCTCCAGCAGATGCGTGTAAACTCCGGTATCCAGGCTCGCCTGCCCTACGATATCCGGCCCCTTTAATATCCCGACGAGATGAGAGCGTTCACGATCAAACGATTCCGGGTATTGGCGCCACTCGCCTGGTTGTATGGCGCGGTTACGAGCCTTCGTAATCGCCTGTTCGATTGGGGCTGGTTGCCTTCCGAGCGCTTTCCGCTCCCGGTGATCTGCGTGGGTAATCTCAGCGTGGGCGGCACGGGCAAGACACCCCATACGGAATATCTTGTCCGGCTCCTCTCGCCAAAACATCGGGTCGCCGTCTTGAGCCGGGGATACAAACGAGAGACGAAAGGCTATCGTTTAGCCACCACAAAGAGCAGCTCCAGCGAGATCGGAGATGAGCCTTACCAGATCAAACGCAAATTCCCGGAAATAACCGTGGCGGTAGATAGCGACCGGCGTCGGGGAATCGCCAACCTGCTGGCCCTGCCCGAACGGGAACGTCCGAAAGTGATCCTTCTTGACGACGCTTTCCAGCATCGCTACGTGCGCCCCTCGCTCAATATCGTCCTGACCGATTATCATCGTCCCTATTTTGTCGACGCCTTGATGCCCGATGGGCGATTGCGAGAGACAAGAGGTGGCATCCGGAGGGCGGACATCGTGATCGTCACCAAAACCGACGAGCCCATCGATCGTCCAACCTACGAGGAGTGGCGAAAAGCCTCAAGCCTCGAGCCGGGGCAACATCTCTTCTTTAGCGAGTTGGCCTACGATCATCTGGAACCGCTCTTCCCGGACGAGGCCAGTGAGACGATCGATCCCGCCCGGGCGACGGTCCTGCTCATTAGTGGCATCGCCAATCCGGCACCACTTCTGGCCGAGGTCAGGAGACGAGCACGCCAGGTGATCCATTTCCCGTTCGCCGACCATCACTCGTTCAATGCCGACGAGCTGGCGAGGATCGAGGCCAAACGGCAAGAGCAAAGCGAACCGACGCTCATCATCGTGACCGAGAAGGACGCCGCCCGATTGCGCCAGCATCCCGGCTTGCCCAATGCCTGGCGAGCGATCCTTTACCAATTGCCGATCCGGACGCGCTTCCTCAACGGAGAGGGCGAACGGTTCGACCTATTGATCCAACGACATATCGAACAATCATTTAATTCCAACATATAGCATGACTAAAAGAACTGAAATAGCGACCTTGGGTGAGTTCGGATTAATCCACCACCTCACCGATCGCATCGAGTTGAAAAACAAGAGTTCCCTGAAAGGGGTAGGCGACGACGCCGCCGTGATGGACTATGCCGATAAGCTGACGCTCGTGACGACCGACCTCCTGCTGGAGGGTGTTCATTTCGACCTCACTTACGTTCCCTTGAAGCATCTGGGCTATAAGTCCGCCGTGGTCAACTTCTCCGACATTTACGCCATGAATGGCCGGCCACGCCAGATCACCGTATCGCTCGGCATCTCGAAGCGTTTCTGCGTTGAGGATCTGGAGCAACTCTATGACGGCATCCGCCTGGCGTGCGACATTTACGGCGTCGACCTCGTCGGTGGCGACACCTCCGCCTCGATGACCGGCCTGACCATCAGCATCACCTGTATTGGTGAGGGCGAGCGAGGTAAAGTGGTCTATCGGGATGGCGCTCACGAGACCGACCTCATCTGCGTCAGTGGCGACCTGGGTGCCGCCTATATGGGTCTCCAGTTGCTGGAGCGCGAGAAGAGCGTCTTCCGGGGCGAGAAGGATTTCCAGCCCGACTTCGCCGGCAAGGAGTATCTCCTCGAGCGGCAATTGAAACCGGAGGCACGCAAGGACATCATCGAGGCGCTCGACCGGGCGGGTATCGTCCCGACGGCGATGATGGACGTATCCGATGGCCTCTCGTCCGAGTTGCTCCACATCTCGAGGGCGAGCCACGTCGGTTGTCGGGTCTATGAGGACCGCATCCCGATCGATTACCAAACCGCCGTGATGGCCGAGCAATTCAACATGAACCTCGTTACCGCCGCGCTTAATGGAGGCGAGGATTACGAGCTGCTCTTTACCGTGCCCCTTACCGACCACGATAAGGTGGAGGCGATCGAGGGCGTGAAGGTGATTGGCCACATCACCCGAGAGGAGCTGGGCAACTACCTGGTTGGTCGTGATGGTGGCGAGGTGACGCTCAGGGCACAAGGCTGGAACTCGCTCGAGTAAGTCGTACTTCTGGCGAAAAACGCGTATCTTCGCGTCTCGAGAGGCGAACGCCTCTCCGTGTGCTTGCTAAACCACGTATTAAAAACAAGAAAACAAAAGATTAATGAAAAGACAAGACGCTGCTATGGTGTGCTTCTCTGGAGGACAAGACTCCACGACCTGCCTGTTCTGGGCGAAAAAGCACTTCAAGAGAGTAGAGGCGGTATGCTTCACCTACGGACAAAAACACGCGCTCGAGGTCGAGGTGGCCCGGGCGATCGCCGACGAGGCGCATGTCCCCTTCCATCTGCTGGATGTCTCACTGATCAGCCAGCTTGACCCGAACAACTCACTGGTGAACGGATCCATCACGATGGACGAGGAGAAACCGGCGGATAACTATCCGAATACCTTCGTGCCGGGGCGTAACATGGTGTTCCTCACCTTTGCCGCCATCCTGGCCCGGAGCAAGGGAATCTTCCATCTGGTGACAGGTGTGTCGGAGGCCGACTTTAGTGGCTATCCCGATTGCCGGGATACCTTCATCCGCTCGCTCAACGTGACGCTCAACCTGGCGATGGACGAGCAATTCGTCCTGCACACCCCGTTGATGGATCGCGACAAGAGTGAGGTCTGGGAACTTTCCGACGAGCTGGGCGTATTCGACCTGGTGCGCCAACGCACACTCACCTGCTACAATGGCGTCATCGCCGACGGATGTGGCCATTGCCCCGCTTGCAAGCTCAGACAACATGGCCTGGAGAAATACCTGGAGCGAAAGAAAAGCATGTCTAACAATCAATAATAAAGGAGAACAAGAATAATGGATACACGAAAGGACGAGCATGAGCTGAGCCTCTTGGGTGGCAAGACCATCTACCGGCAAGATTACGCGCCCGAGGTGCTGGAGGCCTTCACCAACAAGCATCCGGAGAACGACTATTGGGTGCGCTTCAATTGCCCGGAGTTCACGAGCCTCTGCCCCATCACCGGGCAACCCGATTTCGCCACCATCCATATCGATTATATCCCCGACATCAAGATGGTGGAGAGCAAGAGCCTGAAGCTCTATCTCTTCAGCTTCCGTAACCATGGGGCTTTCCACGAGGATTGCGTCAACATCATCATGAAAGACCTGATCCGCCTGATGGACCCAAAATATATTGAAGTCTGGGGAAAATTCACCCCTCGCGGCGGTATATCCATTGATCCCTACTGTAACTATGGAAAAAAAGATACATTATGGGAAAAAGTGGCTTTTGACCGGCTGACACACCACGATATGTATCCGGAAAAGATCGATAATCGTTAGCCCTCTCCCCCACTCCGCAAAGGAAGGCTTTCCGATACACATAAACTGCCATACCCCACCCGCGCATTTGGCCAGATATCATATCCCGGTAAATGTCTGGCGCCACGGATGAGGTAGGCTTTTACTTTTTCACCGTATAGAAACGGATCGTT
>USAD01000097.1 GCA_900552415.1 uncultured Parabacteroides sp. | reverse complement strand
ACAAAGGGGCGACTAGCCTCCAAGGAACCACTCGCTTCCCGGATATGCCCGATCGGCTGGCGGATCGCCCGATGGCCTTATGGAACCTCGCCCTCGAGATGCACACGGGGCGCTATTTCACCTGCCTGGGCAACTGGAGCCTGATCTATCCCTTCCTGCTGGGCGCTTGCCTCTTCGCCGTGTTGCTCTCCGGCTGGAAGATCCGCAAAAAATGAGATTTCCCCACGAAGTCTCCAGCACTTTCGATATCTCATCCCGATAAATAATGTACTTTTGTAAGAACAAGAGAACGGGCCACGCATGGCCCATAATCCTAATCAAGCATTGAGTATATGAAAGTAGGTATTATAAGATGCATGCAGACAGAGGACTTTTGCCCTGGCACGACAGATTTTAAGGTCATCCATGAAAAGAGAGGCGCCTTCGAGAACGCCGAGGGAACGATCGAGATCATCGGATTCATCAACTGCGGTGGCTGCCCGGGCAAAAAAGCGCTATTAAGAGCCCGTGAGCTCGTTCGCAGAGGAGCCGACACCATCGCTTTCGCCTCTTGTATCCGGAAAGGAACCCCAATCGGCTATCCCTGCCCATTCGCACGCAAAATGATTGACACCGTCCAGCAAGACCTGGGAGAAACGATCACGATCCTGGATTATACACACTGAATGAACCCATGATCATGGCACTCTTATCAAAACTTCGCCAACGGTGGACCGACTTCCTGCACGACGATGAGCTGAAGCAAAAAGTCTACACCATCGTGTTCGAATCGGACACGCCACGCGGGAAACTGTTCGACCTGATCCTGATCGCCAGCATTATCCTGAGCGTTATGCTTGTCATTCTCGAGAGCATGCATGTCTTCCCGCACTCCGCCTATTTGGTGCTCAGGGCACTCGAATACCTGCTGACGCTCTTTTTCACCATCGAATACCTGGCCCGCATCTATTGTCTCAGGCAACCCCGGAAATACATCTTCAGCTTCTTCGGCATTGTCGACCTGCTGGTCATACGGGCTTTCCGGCTGATCCGGGTCTTTCGCATCTTCAAGCTTTTCCAGTTCATCAACGAGGGCAACCTGCTCTTGCGCTCACTCTGGATCAGCGCCCCTAAAATTCTAATCTTCTTCCTGTTTGTCTTGATTCTCGTCATCTCGATGGGCACCATCATGTACATGATCGAGGGCAATTCGCCAGGATCCGGATTCAACAATATTCCCAACAGTATTTACTGGGCCATTGTCACGATGACCACTGTCGGTTATGGCGACATCACCCCGACGACACCTGTCGGCCGGTTCTTCTCCGCCGTCATCATGCTTATCGGTTACACCATCATCGCCGTGCCCACAGGCATCGTATCGGCCACGATGGTCCAGCAACGCAAGGAGTTGGAGGCCAGGCGCTGTCCCCGCTGCCATCGCGACGGGCACGACGCGGAGGCTCTTTATTGCAAATATTGCGGCGCAAGGCTGAAACAGGAGAAAAGCGACAAGCATCTCAACGATAAACCAAATGACGAACGGTTCTGAGACATTGCTCATGTGAGCCAACCGGAACCGACCGTCATACGATTAATATAGATATTCAAGAGACAATGAAAGGAAAGATTATTTTCATCACCGGCGCCACCAGCGGCATCGGTGAAGGCTGTGCCCGCAAGTTCGCGGCTATGGGAAGCGACTTGATCCTCAACGGGCGAAATACGGAAAAACTGGAGAAACTCAGGAAAGAGCTCACCGCGACGGGCGTCAAGGTTCTGACACTTCCCTTCGATGTCCGCGACCGCCAAGCGGCAAGCCGCGCCATCGGATCACTCGAAGGGAAATGGCGCGAGATCGATGTCCTGGTCAACAACGCAGGGCTCGTCATCGGCATGGATAAGGAACACGAGGGCTCTCTCGACGAATGGGATGTCGTGATCGACACCAATATCAAGGGATTGCTGGCCATGACACGCCTGATCGTGCCCGGCATGGTGGAGCGAGGCCGCGGCCACATCATCAACATCGGCTCCATCGCGGGCGATGCCGCCTACGCCGGAGGCAGCGTCTATTGCGCCACCAAGGCGGCAGTGAAGGCGCTCTCCGACGGTCTCCGCATCGATCTGGTGGATACGCCTCTCCGTGTGACCAACATCAAGCCCGGCATGGTGGAGACCAATTTCTCCGTTATCCGCTTCAGGGGCGACCGGCAGAAGGCGGACGCCGTTTACGACGGCATCCAACCGCTGAATGGCGACGACATCGCCGACGTGGTCTATTATGCCGCCTCGGCGCCTGCCCATATCCAGATCGCGGAGGTCCTGGTCATGCCGACCTATCAGGCGACTGGCACCGTTTGCCACCGGGCAAAATAAACGGCATCACTTGATCAGCGGCCCGATAAGCTCCCAAAGCCCCATATAGCGAAGGAAGAACTCGGCGCCGCCGACCGCGTGTGTCGGCATCTCGAGATTGGTCAGCGTCGAGCCGGGCCAAGCCTCGAGAGCGGTCGTGGCGTTCACATAAGGCACCTGCTCATCCGTCGGCACATGATAAAGATGAATCGGCGCCTGGGGCTTGACGGTCGCATTCAGCAATGAGTTATCCCGAAGCGCCTGAATGATGGCGAGCACGTCCGCGTTGCCGTTATAGGTCGGCGCGGCGAAGAAATCGGGATGCAACACCCGGGTGATATCATCGCCCAAAGCCTTATGCCATTCCGACAACGGGCGTGTGGAGAACATCTCGTTCAAGCCATTGGCGATCACCTCGGGCGCATAAAGATGGCTGTCGCTCAGGTCGAGCCGCTCGCCGTAAGCCATTCCCCGGATCAAATAGGGCGCATAGCCGGTATGCGAATAAGACGAGGGCGCATTGGTCGTGTCGGTGAAGGTCTCCAGAAGACTCTCCAGATTGTAAGCGCCGCCGCCGGCATGAACCGCACGAATGCGCCCGCCCTGGCCACGGGCCTCCAGCTCCAGTAAGGTGGCGACACTCGCGTGCCCGCCTTGCGAGTAACCGATCAGCTCAATATCGTCGTCCGTCTCCTCTATCTCCTTATGACTCAGGTATTCGCGAGCCGCCTCGATCATGTCGGCGCAGGCGCTACCCGTCAGGCGGGCATGCAGGTAAGGATGCTGCCGGTCGGCGGTCTGGCTCGATCCATAGCCCAGATAATCGGCCATGACAACGACATGACGATTCACGACCGGGATCATCTCGTAATAAAAAAGCTGGAGCGAGGGCGCCTCCTCCATGTCGAGCGTCACGTGCTGGATGCTGAGCAAATGGTCGTAGGAGGTCGTGCCTCCCGGAATGGCCACGACGCCCGAGGCCGTCACCGGCGAGCCGTCCACACCGGTTGTCGTATATTCGATGGCCGCCACATCGACATCACACAGCAGGTTGACAATCGCGGACTCTGGCAAGTTTATATCCTGCCCCGCCGCATAATCCGCCACCATGGTGGCGATCTCTTCCTTGCCGATATGCCGCTCCGCGATCACGCCGGTCAAGTAGCGAAAGCCCTCTTCCGGACCATCCGGCCCCAACGATTCCTCCTTCTCGCAGGCTGCCAGCAACAGCAGCAACAACAGCGTCAGCAGCCCACCCTTAATATCCTTATTCATTCTTCCGTCAGATAATTTATTTATTGAACGATCTTATAATCACCAGCCTCATATTCCTTTGATTGAGTTTCACCGGGAAGGGTAACCGTGGCGGTACAACCGTCCGGAACAGAGAACTCCCAAATCCAATTGTCGCCCTCATATTTCCATGCGCTCCTTATGACGCCCGATGCCGAATGATACTCCGCCTTCAGATAGCCCAATCTTTTATCCGGGACAGGCTTCATGATGATATGCCTGAAGCCTGGATTGGCCGGATCCGAAGCGATTCCGGCGGCTGATTCCCAAATCCATTCGCAAACGACACCGTACGCGTAGTGATTGAAGCTATTCATTCCTTTAGGCCCCATGCCTTTATCAATCATATAGCTGTTCCATCTCTCCCAAATAGTCGTAGCGCCATTATCTATGGAATAGATCCAACTTGGATTCTTCCTCTGGAACAACAATTCCCAGGCGATGTCCGACATCCCATTCTCCGATAATGTAGGCATAAGGATAGACGTACCTAGAAAACCCGTCTGAAGACAATTCCCATGCTCCGCGAAGTTCTCCCTCAAACGCCCGATCATCGCCTCTTTCGCGGCTCCGTCAAGAATATTGTTCTTGAGTGCGAATAACGCTGGAGTCTGCATCGTATTCAAGATATCGGTCTTAAACTTTCCGTTCTCATCAAAAAACCGCTCTCTTATATATGTTTTCGCGTCACGCGTCATCGTCTCATACCTTGAGGCATCCCTTCCTGTCCCAATAGCCATATCACGCATCATGCCCGCGTCGAGCAACCAATAGGAAGCGCTCAAGTAGTTCCAGTATTCCACGGCTTCGGGCAATGGCCCTTTAGGCCCAAAGGCTCCTCCCCCACAACTTTCCAAAGGCTCATAACTCAACCAGTCCGCCCATTGGTAATTGCCATTCTCCTCGATAAGGGCATTATGGTCATATCGCGTCTCATTGATATGATTCATATACTTCTCCATCGATTTCCAGGACTGCTCCACGATCTCCGTATCGCCAAACTGCTTCCAAATGCTCCAAGGGACTATAATCCCGGCGTCCGACCAGCCCAGGCGTGTCATCTCTTTTCCGTACTGGCTCAGCGGGGCGACTCCGGGGAAACCGCCCTTCTCCCCTTGACTGTCAATAAGGTCACGCATCCATTTACGGAAAAATGATGTCGTATTGGCGAAGAAGGAACCTGTTTCCGTGAAAACCTGGGTATCTGCCGTCCATCCCAACCGCTCATTACGTTGGGGACAATCCGTGGGCACGGACAAATAATTGGAGCGTTGCCCCCAAATCGTGTTGGAGATCAATTTATTCACTAGCTCATTGCCCGTCTCTATCTTGCCTATTTCCATATCGCGGGAGATAGATGTCACGGGCAAGGACTTGATACTCTTTATAACAACTTTGTCCGTCACGTTGATGGAAACATATCGATAGCCGAAGAACGTATAACGTGGAGTATAGCAAACATCCTCCGGCGAATTGGCGAACGTATATTTCAGCTTCATGCCCGTATCCGGAATCCTGAGGTTCTGGCGATGAACGCTTCCCTCCGGGCCATCCATGCCACGTTCCTTGGAGCCATTACCGTCATTAAGCAGTTCGGCTGTTACGCAATTCAGCTCCGTTCCCTCCGCCGCGTTGAAGACGAACACGGGCACGGCCGAACAGTTTTGTCCAAAATCGACAACCAGATTTTCTCCAGGATTGACAACGATAGGCTCTCCTGCCCCATACTCACGCTTTAAGACCACCCGGCCAAAATGGTTCTCGTCCTCGCCAGCGACTCCTTGCCAGACATAAGTCTTGACCGGCGACAAAGCCAGGTCGTGCCTGAAATAGATCTCGGCGCCATCTGAGGGGAATATATCCCCATGAAATTCCGTATTGATTTCCGGTACTCCCAGTTTTTCCGGTGTCTCAAATCCCGGAGCGATTCGCGCGTCGTATTCCTCACCGTCATAGATCGCGGCATGCGTGACAGGACCCGCTATGCCTGCCTTCCAATTTTCGGTATCCGTACCATAAAGCCGCGTGCTGCCATCCGAATAATACAACGCCAGCACGCCGCGAAAAGCGCACTTCCTACCGATCATGCCATCATGCCCGGCGGGTGTCACGATCTTGTCCGCCCACCAGCCGGGAGTCACCTGGGCGGAAAGGACATTCTCCGCGCCTGAGGCCGTATCAAAAAGCCCCGTCACGTCATAAGTAAAAGAGAGCCTGGTCTTCTCCGGGTGCGTAAAACCCGGCTTTAAGATCTCATCGCCTACCGGCTTGCCATTGACATATAACTCATACACGCCCAATCCGGTTGTCATCCACAAGGCGCGGCTCACTTTCTTGTCGTTCCTTACCGTCGCCAAAAACCAACTGGCTCCATCCGCGGCACGGCTACCGTCAGCCACTTCGCCCGATACGACAGGAGCATCCACGACCGATATCCAGGATGAGGATTTCCAAACAGAGTCATTCAAAGCAGCGGTAAGACTATAAGGCTGTTTATCGGATACACTACACGAAACATTCATCAACAAGGTGGCGGAAAATGTCCCAACAAAAACAATTCCTTTCAATAATTTTCTCATAATAAAATAGTGAATTAATTAACATAGTCCTAAACGAATTCAGGCGAAGCAGGCCCTCAATTCTACAACACATATCTCACCATGACTGAAGATTCGCCTAACCGCATCCCAAAAGCAAACGAATCTTCATCCGGCAGGATAAAAGTACTAATTAATTCCAAACGAATCTCCCCTTTGGGCAAATTATTCCCGATAATGAAATGATTCTCCGCTTGACAGAAAGCGATGTCCATACAAAAATCCCCTAACAAACCGAACCTTCCGTTGACGAACGAAGGCGAACATCGCTTGTCATCACTTTGAAGACTCAATCTTACACCTTTTGGCAAACCGAAAATTTTGTTCGAAGAGGATTTCATTTTTGTTCGAAGGAAATTGGAATTTTCTCCGAAGGAAAATTCTTTTTCTTTCGGACATAAATTCAGCGCCGCCTACAAGGAGGAACACGAGCGCAATTTCCTCCGAAGCGTTTTCAGGCAATATAAGGAGGGCTATCCGCTCGGCCGACTCTTCCCCTCACGGATCTACCGATCGTTGCAGGAACGCGACGTAATCCACCATTCGCGGGCCGAAAAAAATTATGCTCTCAGTCTGTTCAATATCCTTCTAATTTGTAATATCGCTATATTTGCCGGCAAAGGCGGCTGGGCCGACACAAAATCAAGAATCAGGAATTAAAAAAGACAGATCAAATGGACAACGAGAAAATCTATCAGATGCCTCTCTCGAAAATCTATCCCCTATTGGTGAACAAGGCCGTGAGGAAGGGACGGACCCAAGCGGAGGTGAACGAGGTGATCACCTGGCTAACAGGCTATTCAGGCGAACATATTGAAACGCTGCTGGAACGGGGCATCGCCTATGGCGACTTCTTCCGCGAGGCTCCGGCGCCAAACTCTGCCCGCTCGCGGATCAAGGGCAGCATCTGCGGCATCAAGATCGAAACGATTGAGGAGCCGCTGATGCGCGAGATCCGTTACCTCGACAAGCTGGTTGACGAGCTGGCCAAAGGCAAGCCGATGGAGAAGATCCTTGGAAGATAAAGGCTCTTCCCCATCGCCCGCCGCGCTCACTCAGCCACGACCCACGCCGGGTTATGTACCCAGGTGTTGGGCTTGTCGTAAAACATATCCGTCCGTTTGGGGACAAGTATCGTATAGGTACGGCCCTGCGTCGCGAGCTTACGGTCACGCAGCCAGGGGTTGAAGCGTTTCAGGTCGGCATAGGTGACACCATGCTCCTTCGCGAAATCGGCGAGGCTCAGGATATCGGCGGAGACCTTCACCTCGTCGCAGGCGATCGGCTTATACAGGTCGCGGGCCCTCATGACAAACCCATACTTGGCGGGATTCTCGAAGATCTGCTTGATGGCCATGATGCGATAGACATAACGGGTCGTCTCCTCCACGAGCCAAAGATCGAACGAGCTCTCCGCATCCTGCTTGGTCAGCTCGCCGCTGATCCGCCCCATGCCACCGTTATAGGCCGCGGCCACGGCGGCCCAATCGCCATATTTCTTGTAGGCCGAATTAAGATAGCGGCAAGCGGCCTCGGTCGACTTCGCCACGTCGCACCGCTCATCGACCGTCGGGGTGATCGTCAGGCCAAACTCCTTGGCGGTGCCCTCGAGCAATTGCCACATACCGACCGCCCGTGCCGGCGATTTCACCCTCGGGTCGAGGCTGCTCTCGATCACGGCGAGATACTTGAAATCGTCGGGGATGCCGTTGGCCTTCAGGATCGGCTCGATCACCGGGAAATAGCGGTTCGCCCGCTTGATCAGCAACATCGTCGTGGAATGGAAATAGGTAAAGCTGCTCAATTCCCGATCATAACTCTCCCGCATATCGTAGCGGGTGATATCCACCAGTTTTCCACAAAAGGGGACCGCCGCCGGGATCTCCGGCGACATCGTCGTGGAGGCGACCACCGGCCGCTGCTCCATAATCTTGCCCGAATCGTTCGAGCCCATCGAGATGCAGGCCGTCAGGCAGACCGCCACACCTCCCATAAAACCTAATACACTGTTATTCGACCACATTTTCTTCTCCTTCAACTTGCTCACTCACTGTTTTCGGACGGAGAATGTTCACCGCCCCTTTTTTCTTATACTTGATGCCATCCGAGCCCTCGGCCTCGATGACATAAAAATAGACGCCCGGCGCGACATATTTCCCGCCTTTCTTGCCGTCCCAGCCCTGCGAGGGATCGGTCCAACGGAACATCTCGACACCCCAACGGTTGAAGATCCAGCCCTTGAAGCGGGTCAACGACTTATAGGCGACCTTGAACTCGTCGTTCACGCCCGGCGACGTTCCCGGCGAGAAGGCGTTGGGCACCATCAAGTAGGACTCCGCGATCTTCAGCTCCAGCTCCTCGGCCCACGAGCAGGTCGACGTCCGGTCGGATACCTCGAGCGAGACGACAAACTCGCCCGCCTCATTAAAGGTATAAGCCAGCTCCTCGCCCGAGAATTGGGCCACCGGCGTCTGTTCGGCGTCATCCTTCCGGTAGATCTTCCAATTGAACAACGCGGCGACCGGCGTATTGGCCACGGCTACGAACTGGGCCTCGACCGGGGCGCAAAGCCCCTCGTTGGTCGTATTGACATTCAAGCCGGTCTGCTCGACCATGAGCGTATCGATATAGGCCTCAACCCTCGATGTCTCGAAATAGTCGGTACAAAGCGACACGCCCTTGCCGAAATGGCTGGCAAACTGATCGCCCGAAAGGCAGATCTCGGTATCGCATAA
>USAD01000096.1 GCA_900552415.1 uncultured Parabacteroides sp. | reverse complement strand
AGATGGCCCGTGGCGAGATGACCCGCTACATTATTAAGCGGCAAATCACCGACGTGG
The DNA here is from genome assembly GCA_900552415.1 of uncultured Parabacteroides sp. Lineage (GTDB taxonomy): Bacteria > Bacteroidota > Bacteroidia > Bacteroidales > Tannerellaceae > Parabacteroides > Parabacteroides intestinipullorum. The sequence continues at coordinate 9,085 of USAD01000096.1, read as the reverse complement.
AAGCGCTAAAGGAGTTCCAATGGGAAGGCTTCACCTATAAAGAGGAGCTCTCAACCCCGAACAATTGGGTTTTCTTGCAAGAATAGATAATAAAAGCACCAAGATCCCGTTTTATCAATTGTATAAATAAGGGAACATCCACCAACGGAAGTTCCCGCTATTAAAGACAATTATGAAACGAGCCTTTGTTCTTTTATCGATCCTTTGCCTCCTGGTTTGTGGCCTGCAAGGCTATAAATTATTGAGGAATAATAATACCACGCCTAACCCATTCAAAGGAAAACTTTCCGATATCGCGGACGAGGTGATCGCCATCCCGCTCCGTGACACGGGCGAACTCCGGATCAAGTCGCCCCAAAATATCCGCCAGGAGGGCAACAACCTGTTCCTGGTCAGCGAAGGCATCCTGTATCGTTTCAACCGCGAGGGCCAGTTCATCTGCCAGATCACCCAGCCGGACGAGATCCAAGTGGCGGGCTACGTCGTCAATCCCGCCAAGAAAGAGCTGATCGTCCTCGGCAACACCGACGACATCTTCTACTATTCTTTCGAAGGCAAACTGCTTTTAAAGAAGAAATTAAAAAGCAATCTCTCGGAGGAGCGACATCTCTATTCCATAGAATGGCACGACAACCAGCTTCTCACGACCGAGAAAAGGATAGACACCACGCAAACGCGACCGATCGTGACACAAGAGATCGCGACCTACGATACCCTTTTCCGCCCCATCGAACGGAAAAGGCTTGCCGCCTTCGATCTGCGCCGCGACGGCCAACCTCTCATCCATTGGGATCCGCTGATTGGCATTGAGAAAGATTCCGGCTTGCTCTACGCCTACTCGCCTCATGCCAACGCACGACACCTGTTGCGGGACACGCTCCTGATCCAGAAAGCGAAAGAACTTCACGACAGCGCCTTATTTGGCCAGGACGACACCTATCCGCAACTTCCCCTTCGCATGGATCGCCTCTTTCAATCAAGTCCCCAATAACGACAAGGATTATCTGTTCTGCTACGACACCAGGCAAGGACACCATTGGGAGCTGAAAGAGGGATTTACCGACAATTTCTATCAAACAGGCCACGTCAAAAGCCTCGAACCGATCGATCCCTATGGCGAGACCTACTATTATTATAAACAAGGCGAGGCCATAAAAAAGGCTTTCCCGGATCAGGCGACCCAAGAAAGCCCAATTGTCCTATTTTTAGTCAAACTTAGAAGCTAATCAGAAAATCCGACCATTCAAACGGATTTTCAAGACTGGATAAACCGTCAACTTATCCACGATCTTAGAGAAGGTATCGCCATCCTCACCAAACGCGCTCAAGTCCAAATTGCCATTATCGGTATAAACCTCCGGATGGCCATGGAACTGGACACCCAACTCCACTCCGACATTGATCCGGTTCGTCGGGATCGCACGGCCAAAGCCCAAACCGACATAAGGACGGAAACCCGCTACATTCAGACCACCAGAAATATTGCCATTCTCATCAAACGGGATCATCTGGTCGCCAATAACGATACCAGCCGACTCCGCCTCCGCGATCTTATCCTTCAACGCCTGGTCACTTGTACCCTCGATCGTCACCAACGACGTACCGCCAAAATAACCACCAACAGCCGCGAAGAATGAGGAGGAACGGAATGGATAGATATTCAACAGAACCTGTCCTGAGACACGTTTCATGGAACCATCCACATTCATGCTTCCAGCCGCTTGACCGTCCAACTCTACATCAACATCCGTTCCCATGCTGAAACCAGGCATGATCGACACACCACCTCGCAACGCCAAATAAGGAGTAATAGGCGTCGCCACCTCCACATCAACACCGGTTAAGCCAACGCCAACACTCGCTCCTAAGGAGTTAAACACACCCCATTCATTTTGTGCTAAAACCACGTTCGAGAACAAGCCAGACACCGCGCAAATGGCCATAAAGATTAGTTTTCTTACACTTTTCATAATTAACATCAATATTAATTTATAATAATACCTGTTTAGATTTTGCCGCGAAAATACGCAAAAGAAACATAACTAATAGAGTTTTGGACCAAAAAAAATAAGGAAGGCTATGTGATAGCCCTCCTTATCCTTTACTTTATTTATATGAAAAAGAATTATTCCTCCTCGTCGCTGTCATCCTCTTTCATGTTATGGAAGACGTTCTGAACGTCCTCGTCCTCCTCCAGCTTCTCGATCAGCTTCTCGATCGTCTCGCGCTGCTCCGGAGTCACCTCTTTCAAATCGTTCGGGATACGAACGAACTCGCTACTCGTGATCTCAAAGCCGTTCTCCTCCAAATATTTCTGGATAGCGGCGTTCTGAGCGAACTCACCATAGATAACGATCTCATCCTCATCCTCATCAACCTCATCAACGAAGTAGTCGATCAACTCCAGCTCAAGGTCATCCAAGGAAACACACTCTTTTTTCGCGAAATGGAACACGCACTTATGCTCAAAAAGGAACTCCAAGCTACCGCTCGTACCCAGTGAGCCACCACATTTATTGAAATAGCTGCGAACATTAGCTACCGTACGTGTCGTATTGTCGGTCGCTGTCTCCACGAAAATAGCAATACCGAAAGGACCATAGCCCTCATAGTTCATCTCTTTATAATCGGTGAAATCCTTAGAGACGGCACGCTTAATCGCACGCTCCACATTCTCCTTCGGCATGTTCTCCTTCTTGGCCGTCTGCATCAACACACGCAAACGGGGATTGTTCTCCGGTTCCGGTCCACCCTGCTTAGCGGCGATCGTGATCTCCTTACCTAACTTCGTGAACACACGGGCCATGTTGCCCCAACGCTTAAACTTTCTTGCCTTACGAAACTCAAACGCTCTTCCCATAAACTCAATTTAAACTCGTTATATTTTTCCTTAATTCATTATCTCAATTGTGCGCCCAACTTCTGCTCCAGATTTGTCTGGATCTTCTTCATGATAGCGTCGATTTGCTTATCATTCAATGTCTTATTGTCATCCTGGAGATAGAAGCTAACAGCGTACGATTTCTTGCCCGCCGGCAGGTTCTTACCCTCATAAACATCAAACAAGGTTACCGACTTCAACAACTTACGCTCGCTCTCGCCCGCGATCTTCTCGATATCAGCGAAGGCGACGCTCTTGTCCAACAACAGGGCCAAGTCGCGCTTAACGGCCGGGAACTTCGAGATCTCCGTATAAGTCACCTTGTTCTTTTTCGTCTCCTTCATCAACGCGGTCCACGACAACTCAGCGAAATAGACCTCAACATCAATATCCATCGCCTTAAGGATCTTCTTGCTGACGATACCCAAAGAACCTAACCGACGTCCGGACTGGGTCGTGATCGAAAGACCTGCCGAATAAATATCATCCGTCAAAACACCAAAGACAAGCTTACCCAAATTCAAGCCCAGACGAGACAGGACATTCTCCACATAAGCCTTCAACTCATAAACAGTCGTCTTCTCGTTCGGATGTGCCCATGAGTTCTCGACCCGGTTACCGGCAAGCCAGATACCCAGACGATAATCCTCTGAGAAGCCAGCGAGGGTCTCGCCCTCCTTCTTCTTCGTCTCATCGTACTGATAGCAATTGCCAAACTCATAGAAACGGATGTTTCCACGACGACGCTTCATGTTGTGCTCCGCGCTCTCCAAGCCACCGAACAGCAATGTCTGGCGCATAACGTTCAGGTCCGCGCTCAACGGGTTCATCAAACGGACGCAATTCTTCTCCGGATAAGCCGTCAGGTCGCTATAATAAGCCGAACGAGTCAAGGAATTATTCATGATCTCGTTGAAACCGCAACCACAAAGTTGCTCCGAGATCAGGTTCTGCATCTTATAGCTGTGGTCCGTCGGGGTCTGATAGCTCAAGCAAGCTTTCACCTCCTCGTTAAACTCCACGTTGTTATAGCCATAGATACGGAGAATATCCTCGATAACGTCAACATCACGTTGTACGTCTATACGATAAACCGGCACACGAAGGCACAATCCCTCAGCCGTCTCCGACTCAATCTTCATCTCCAAGCTGTCGACGATACTCTTAACCGTCTCTACCGGGATCTCCTTACCGATCAAGCTATTGATCTTCGCATAAGAGACCTCCACACGGTAAGGCTCAACAACCTTCGGATAAACATCCTGGATAGCGCCGGTAATCTTACCGCCCGCCAACTCCTGGATCAGGAGAGCCGCCCGTTTCAAGACATAGATCGTATTATTCGGATCCAAGCCACGCTCGAAGCGGAAAGAGGCGTCCGTGTTCAAGCCAAAACGACGGGCCGTCTTACGGATCCATGTCGGATGGAAGCAAGCCGACTCCAGGAAGACATCAGTCGTCTGCTCGGTTACGCCTGACTCCAAGCCACCGAAGACACCACCGATACACATCGGCTCTTCCGTATTACAGATCATCAAGTCGCGATCGGTCAGCGTACGCTCTACGCCATCCAGCGTAACGAACTTCGTACCTGCCTCAACGGCCTTGACAACCACCTTATTTCCCTTAATCTTAGCGGCATCGAAAGAATGCAAGGGCTGTCCCAACTCATGCAGGATGAAATTGGTGACATCGACCACGTTATTAATCGGGCGCAAGCCAATCACACGCAACCGGTTCTGCAACCATTCCGGGCTCTCCTTAACCGTCACGCCCTTGATCGTCACGCCCGAGTAACGCAAGCAAGCCTCCTCGTTCTCGACAACCACCTCAATGGCCGGTGTCTCATCGTCGATCTTGAAGGCCTCAACCGAAGGCAACCGCAATGCCGCCGGCTTGCCGGCCTGCTTCAAATAAGCGGCCAAGTCGCGAGCGACACCATAATGCGACGTCGCGTCCACCCGGTTCGGAGTGATATCCACCTCCAGGACATAATCACTCTTTACATTATAATAATCTTTCGCCAATGTACCGACAACCGCGTCAGCCGGCAATACGATAATACCGGAATGATCGGTTCCGATACCGATCTCATCCTCGGCGCAAATCATGCCATTCGACTCAACCCCGCGGATCTTCGACTTCTTGATCGTGAAACATTGGTCGCCATCATACAATTTCGTCCCGTTAACAGCGACAACCACCTTCTGGCCTGCCGCCACGTTCGGAGCGCCACAAACAATCTGCAATGGCGCCTCGCCACCCACATTCACCGTCGTGATATGTAAATGATCGGAATTCGGATGGTCCTCACATGTCAGGACCTCTCCAATAACCAGGCCCTCAAGGCCACCCTTAATCGTTTGGACCTCTTCAACCCCACCAGTCTCCAAACCGATCGAGGTCAAGGCCGCAGCTACTTCATCCGGCTGTAAATCGAAATCCAGATATTCCTTCAGCCAATTGTATGATATATTCATTGCTCAAAAATTTATTTCCACCAACAACGCCAACCTGACGGTCAGCGGCCAATTTGACGGGCAAAATTAAGAATAATAATTTAAACCTTAAAAGGGTTTCACCTTTTTATAAGGGTGTTTCATCGCGATCGGCCATTCCCTACTCCCATAAATTCCAGATCAAGCTTATTTTTTCTTTCTTCTCCTCCGCCCGTTTCGACCTGATCAGATCTCCCCGTCCGGGCCATAACGCCTCAACGCCTTCCGCAAGACGGCGCATATCTCCTGCCGCAACTCGATCGGGCTGAGCACCTCCACCATGTCCCTGTGCCACAGGACCTGCTGGATGAAGTCGTAAGAGGGACGGAAGAAATAATGGAACACCGAATATTCATCGGTGGTCTCCACCTCCTCCTGCAGCGGGTGGAGCGGCAACGACCGGACATAATCCACCTGGCTGCCGTAAACCTTCAGGTAGATATCCCGCGGCTCTTGCGCGTCGCGGATCACGCCGTAACAACCTCCATAATACCGATCGGGCGTGATCGCCTCGGAAGGAGACAGGCAGTAGTCGCCCAAACGCACGTCCGACATCCGCTCGAGCGCCAGCACACGGGTAGTAACGTGATTCAGGTATTCCCCGATCAGGTACCACCGCTTCTCGAACAGGCGCACGAAGGCCGGGATCAGCTCATAATGGAGCAACTGACCCTTCATATGATAAGACCGGTAATCGAAAACGACGGTCCGCCGCCTCTCGATCGCGTCCAGCAGGACGCACAGCCACTCCGTCCCGGTCGGCGGCTCCTGAAGCATCACCCGATCCCGGTGCCTGACCAGCAATTCCGACATATTCTCGACGTGCATGCTGCTCAACAAATAGCGGTAAAGCGGGTTTTGCCGGATCACCTCGCGGTTGTTCAACCGGTATTTCCGTATATGGCCATCATACTCGATATCCAGCTGGAAGGTCGACGCGATATATTCCCGATCGCGTAAGAACATCCTTTCCGACAGCGACTCGCCCATCTCGTTTCTCGAGTAACGCATGAATCGCTCATTCACCTCCCTCAGCGACAACTCGCCATACGAGCTGAACAGGTCAATAAGCCAAAGACACCGTTCCCATTTCTGCATAAGCTTCTTCTCCTTTCTTTAATTATATGACAACTGTCGCGAAGATATCGCCTCAGGACGGACAAAACATGTCCGACCGCCAAGAATCCCACGCTTTTTTCCCGGACCCGGACAAGTTTTGTCGGGGGCCGGGCCTTTCTTCGCGTCAGTAATCCAATAATAAACGACAGGCATGAGAAACGACATGACATTAGATAAGCTCCTCGAGCTCCTGAACGGGATCAAGGCGAACACGAGGCTCCCGAAGGCCCCGCGCGACTGCGCTCTCCTGGCGAGCCAGGCCATAAGCTACCTCGAGGGAATCAGCGATCCCAAACTTTTCAGGCAACAAGTGGAGGCGGCTTGCCGGGAACTCCAGGCGACAGACGACAAGCAACGGGTGATCCCCATCCTCGACGCGTTGCTCGCCAGCCTCTTCTACTTCCAGATGGCGAACCGGGCCATCTGGCGAAAAAGAAGATGGCAAGAACGATTCAACCAGACGTTCTCGCTCTTCTGCCAAGGCCTGCTCGACTGGCTCGAGGCGAGCGACGGCCAAGAGGCCCCGTTCACGATCGACCGGGAGCGGCTGTTCGACAGCCTGGAGATCCATCGCGTCCGCGACTTCTCGGCGAAAGAGGTTGGCGACAACCTCATCTGGCAATACCAGCTCCTGGCGACAAGCGATCTAACCCAATCCTATAGCCTTATCAGGCATATCCATAACACCCACCAGAGGGAGGCGTTCCTGGCCCTTTTCAGGCCGGTCGGTTACATTTACCAGACCGCCCGGGCCATCGCCTGCCTCGCCGGGTGTTATCTGGCCTGCTCACTGATGATTCTTTTCTATCGATTTTATGTGGAGCTCCCCCAACTCCGGCTGCTGTTTCATGCCGGTCTCTACCAATACAAGAGCCAGATGGCCGAGCTCAACATCCTCTACCATTCCTTCTGGAAGCAGCTCCTGCTGGTCTACAGCCATCCGCTCTGCCTCATCCTGGGCTGCGCGCTGATCATGGCGCTGACCGACGCCTTCGGGAAGTGGTTTGTGGGAAAGAATCCGGGAAAAAGCAAAATAAGATGATCGATTTAGTTTGATATGAATGACTATTCTATATTAAAAACATAAAATTTATTTTTCATGGATAATAATTTACTCGAAGAATTTGAAAATGACATTGAGGAAGCGCTCGACAGTCTCGAGTACGACCTGCCTTATGAAATCAACAGTTATTTTACGACCGACCCATATTCAGGCGATGAGGTTGGCGTCGTAGAAGTTGAATTTGATTATGAGGAAATGGACGATTGTGTACCTGAATCGTGGGATGAAGATGTTGAAGAAGCTATCGATGAAGCGATGGCAGATTGGGAAGGAAACTACAATTGGGAAGACAACAAAATCATTTGCTCCATATGGGGAGATGACGACTAACGGACGCGAGCTTGGCGTAGGGCCGCACGGCTCGTGCGGCCTCATGCGCCCAAGCCGGATAAATATAAATTTCCCTATCTTCGCGGCAAGACTAGCTGAAGAAAAAAATCAAGCCCGCCTGGCCGCCATCAACCGCCGCAATGGCCACAACACGGTCAAGATTGCCATCCAAGGCACCGCTCCCAAAACTGGTGCCTCAAACAAGAGCACATCAGCCAACACGACCAACCTTTTTAAGGTTATTAAGTTATACGCTATAGCTAATAATATCCCGTCGGATATTTCATGAAGTATATCTCCTATGGCAAATGTAGTATATAATTAAATGGCGGATAGAATACATTTTCTGGAGTATGAAGACAGATCTTTGGTTTTGGGAAGAAAGAACTATCTGTTCCGCAGCAATGACGCGTCCGCATACAGGGCTCCACCGTGTACTGATTGATAGCCACCTGCAAGTCCGCAGAAGTGGACTCTAGAATCTGGATGGAATATGTCCAGGGCAAAATCCCAGCAAACTTGTTCCGAATAGACACTATCAGTTCCGAATCGACTACGAATAGCACCGATTCGGAACTAATTTACAAAATTTGCAACGTGCTTACCGAATGCTTACAAATATTTAATTTATTGTTTGAGACTCCTTTTATAAAAAAACATTACCTTTATGGCGAACAAACACAATTTTTAGACAGTATTACGCAAAAATGAACAAATTTTTTAATGAAAAAGGTGAAATTGTTGAACTCGGCAAAGAAATAGCTTGTGGAGGGGAAGGTACTGTATACGATATTGATGATAGTAATGTTGCAAAATTATATTTTGATCCCAAAGATCGATTAGATAAAATGCGTGCTTTTATTAATAAGGATATACATATAAAAGGAGTTTGTATTCCTAATGAACTTTTGTTTGATGAAAATAATAACTTTGTTGGTTTTACAATGCAAAAAGCTGGAGGGAAGTCATTACAATCTTCAATTTTTCAGCCTAAATTATTTAAATTGATTTTTCCTAATTGGACAAAGATTGAATTAACAAAATTAGCTATTACAATTTTAAAAAAAATCAACCTATTACATTCAAATGATATTTTAATTGGAGATATTAATCCTTTTAATATTAATGTTGTAGACTATAATGAAGTATATTTTCTTGACACAGATAGTTATCAAGTAGATAGATTTCCATGTC